>JAGFJJ010000067.1 GCA_024102815.1 Phycisphaerae bacterium | reverse complement strand
CGCTCGGCGTGCTCCGCGAACGAAAAACACCCCGCCGGGCGGCCGCGGCCCCCGCGCCCGCCCGGCGGCTCACGTTTCTCCGATCAATTGCTCTCCGCCGACACGTCCAGCGGCCCCAGCACCCGCTCCACGTCCCCCCGCGGCACGATCACCAGCGCCCCAAAGTTCGCCAGCGAACTCCCAACGGTGCGCGTGATCCGGTCCGGGCCGCTCGCCGCCGTCCGCAACGACCGCGGCGACGTCAGCGGAAAACCGAACGCGTCGTCCTGCGTCAGAAAGACGCCGCGGCTCGGGGCACTATCCAGCACGACGTCCGCTCCATCGATCCGGCCCACCTCGACGAGATCAAGGCCGTCCGCCCGCAAGCGAACGACACGCGATCCTGTCGACGCGACAACTTCATCCATCCCGATGAAATGCGCCCCGTTCAGATCGTGCGTTGCGTACGCCCCGTTGCTCAGGTCGCTGAGCACGGCCTCGGTCACGGTCGGACTGAACACCGGATGCGAACTCACCAGCAGCAGCGCATCGTCCGCCGACCACGAAACCGTAAACAGCCGGCGGAATTCGCTCGTGGTCAACGGGATTGGGAAGCTGCCGAGCAACTCCAGTGTCGCGGTGCGCAGCTCCAACGTCGCTTCGCTCGCCGGGTAGCTCCCGCGCAGCACAGCCAGGCGCTCCCCATCACTCGACCACGCAACGCCGAGCGTGACACGTTCGTCCACCGGTAGCGTCGCCGTCGGTGTCGTGCTGCCAATCGGCAACAACAGCAGCGCGCCATCCCGCGTGATCGCCGCCGTCAGCAGATCACCCGGCCGCATGTCCCCGGCGAACAGCGTCTCCGGCACGCTGGCGGCAAGGCCCACGGGCTGACTGCCCAACTCCGGCCAGGTGATCGTCCGCTGCCCGCCGCCCAGCACGGCGAACTCCACCCAGTCGTCCCGTTGACACGCGTCGGCGCCGCATCGCGCATCGTTGAACTCGGCCTCAACCCGGACTTCGGTAGGGGACGTGGTCAGCAGAAACGGAAGATCGCACGCCGTCAGCCCCAGGCTAAACAAGCCGATCATGAGAGCCAGGCGACTCCGTCCACAATTCAGTAGCATACGAACGCTCCGTATCCAGTGCAGGTCTCGCTTGGGTTCGTCGGGTAGCTCGGTAGGTTCGTCCACCCGGGAGCTAACCCAATCCACAACGCAGGCGGCGCCAGGGTGCCACGCCGACGCGCAGCGCTCGGCGTGCTCCGCGAACGAAAAACACCCCCCGCCGGGCGGACGCGGCCCCCGCGCCCGCCCGGCGACTCCTGCTTGAAGTGCAACACCTCTCACGACACAGCGACCGCTACTCGACCACCAGCACCCCCTCCACCGCCTCACGCGGCAGCAGGTCAAAGTTCTCGGACGGCAGATACCCCCAGACGTACACCCACTCCGGCTCCGATTCCAGCGTCCGCACGCCATAGTAAATGCGGCTGAACGGGAATCCGATCAGCGGCGTGGCGACCAGAAAGACTCCACTTTGCGGGTCCGTTGCAACGACGGCCTCGTAGTCCGCCAGCCGATCGGACTCGATCAGGTCACCGTTCACCCGTTGCAGCACCTGAACATAGCTCTCCACGCTGGAAACGCCGTCGGTGACCACTTGCTCACTTTCATTGGCGCACAGGTGCGTCGCATCGATGAAGCGCAGCGCTGTGTAGCGGTGAGGCTTCACTTCCCCGCTCGCTAGATTCACAATGGAGCCAGTGGATCCAGCCGGTACCCCCACGAATCGGTCATACGAGACAGCGATTAGCGAATCGTCGGGATGCCAGGAGACAACAACGTCATCCGGAAGATACGGGCGCGGATCGCCGAACTGCATGGGCAGCGGGTATTCAGCTTGGACAATGAATTGATCGTTCAGGACCTCAAGCGTCGCCGGAACGCCATTGTTGGCACGAACGACTGCAAGACGATCCTCGGCAGTAGACCACGCAACACCGACAATGGCGTCATCAATCGCCTCAGCAGCGGCATTCGCTCCGAGGGTGCCGGCAAACAGCTTCCGGTCCTCGCGCAACACCAATGTCAGCAAGTCTGTCGTGCGCGTGTCAATAGCAGTCACGCGCCCTCCGGACGACTCAAAGTCGTCTGGCAGTTCCGGCACCGCCAGAACCTTTTGCGGTTGCCAGCCGGCAACGCGCGGGTCGTACGGCCAGAGTTGCCACAAGTCGTCAGCCGCTTCAATGACAGCCCACTTGTCTCGGTTACACACCCCGTCGCCGCATGGCCGCTCCGCAAAGGCCTGCTGGGCATTCACGACCCCCAGTTGCTGCATGGCGTCAAGCTCGCCGCAGCCCACGACAACTGCCAGCGTCGCCGCTGTAGCAACCATCATCAATCGTGTCGTCATCTGAATTCTCTCCGGATCAGTATCCCGAGCAGGAACCGTTGTTGAAGGTAGCATTCGTGTTGGTCCACCCGGGCGCCCAACGCCGCAGGTGTGCCGGCGCATTCACGATGTTGCACCCCTTGTCAACGCTTCGGAAGGCATTGATCGCGCCATTGCTGTTCGGATTGCCCCAGCCCAGTAGGTTGTACTGACAGCAGTTGCCGAAGTAGTTTCTGCTGCTCGACTCGAAGCATTCGAACAACCCAGGATGCGCCGCATCGAAGTGCGGTTCGTCGATACCAACTTTCTGCGTCAGCGCATACCTTCGGTTCGAGTGACAGTGCGGCCAAGAGGCAGGCGCGCCGTAGTCGACGTAGTGAAACACTGCATTGCCCTTGTTGTCCGTCTGGCCAGTGAAGTACGAGATCCCCAGGTGCGAGATCGGACCCAACAGACGCCAGCGATGCCACGCATATACACCCGGAATATACGCCTCCGGCTCCGGCGGCGCCGCCACGTATTCACCCGCCTCGATCGCCGCCTCTTCCCGCTCCAGCGGGTACAGCCCCAACACCGGGTGACACCAGTACATCCGCCAGCCGCTGCCGCGCGGCAGTTCTGACAGCACACTGTCCGCGTTCGGATACGAAACCGGGTCCGAGTCGGGCTCGGCCACGATATGCGACGTCATCTCCGCCGGGTCGCCCGCCTCTTCATATAGAAACTGGCTCTCCGTGCCGTCCGCATCCAGCGCGTTCACGATCCGCCAGAAGTTCGGCTTGTTGACTGCGTCCGGCCGCTCCCAGGTCAAAATCGTGTCGCCGTAGTCGCCGACAATCTCCGTTCCGGTCAACGGCAACTGCGCTCCCGTCAGCGTCCCCGCCGCACCGTACTGGAAGTACATCCCGCCGCCCGCCGGGTCGACATACGACGTGTAGTTGTAGTCCGCGTCATACGTCAGCGTGACCTGCGCCGTCTGCCCCTGAATGCCCTTCTCCCGCAACAGCCCCGCCGACTCGAACTTGTACGTCCACACCGCCGCATCACGATCTGTGTAGTTCGTGTCGAACAGGCCATTGCTCGCCGTGTCGATGTACTGCAGCCCCTGCCCCGCCCGCGTCCCCCCGTCCACCGGGTCCAACGCGCTCACCACCCGACCATTGCTATAGCCCGTGTCCCACGCGCTACCGGCCTGATCGGTAATGACCGTGATCCGATTGAACGCGTTGTACGTGAACGCCAGCGTCGGCGTCACGCCCCCATCCGCCGGATACGTCAACGTCGACAAGCGATCACTCGCGTCGTACGCAAACGTCCACGTCCGGCTGTCCGGCCCGACCAGCGTCTGCAACCGGCCATTGGCGTCATAGTTGAACGTCAGGTGCTCCGACCCGCCCCCGCCCGTCTCGACCGCACTCTTGACTTGCGTCAGCCGACCATTGGTGTCCCGCACCAATTCAATATACTTCCCCCCGCTGTCGTACACCCGCGTCAGCCGACCCTGCGCG
>JAGFJJ010000066.1 GCA_024102815.1 Phycisphaerae bacterium | reverse complement strand
GTGGGCTTCGGCATCAACACGCGGGCCCAGGCCGATGCGGTGAGAAAGGTCGCCGATGCGGCTATCGTGGGCAGTGCTATAATCGCGACAATTGACGCCGCGGAGGAGAACCACCGCGCGCAGAGCGTCAGGGAGTACGTGGAGAATGTCTCCGGCCGGTAGTGGACAGGTGAATGCGGCCCACACGTGGGAAGACGAGCGCCGATGGGCGTGGCGTTGGCCCCTCGTGGGCCGCGCTTATGGGTGTCCACCGGCCGGGACCTTTGGGCTCCCGGTTCGCTAAGGGCACAAACACCAAACCCTAACGAACCCCCTGCTGGAGGAGGACCTGCGCGTATGCCAGTTCGCGGCGTCCGTGGTGCTACAACCGTCACCCGGAACCAGAAAGAGGAGATCCTTGAAGTCACCAAGGAACTTCTGAGCACCATGCTCGAAGTGAACGAGATTGACACCGAGGACATCGCTTCGGCCTGGCTGACCACAACGCCCGACCTGTACGCGGAGTTCCCGGCAGTTGCCGCCCGCCAGATTGGCTGGACGCAGGTGCCGCTCATGCAGAGCCACGAGATGTCGGTCCCCGGCATGCTCCCGCTGTGCATCCGAGTCCTTCTCCATTGGAATACGGAGAAGACCCAGAGTGAAATCCGCCATGTGTACCTGCGCGAGGCAGCCCGCCTCCGCCCCGACCTCAGTACGAGTACACACTCAACAGCGCGTTAGTGGAGATTCTGAACCTGTGATCATCGTAGTTTCCCCGGAGGCCACTCCGGATGACATTGACGTTATCGTCGCCCGGATCGAAGAGACCGGGCGGCAGGCACACCTTTCCGTGGGCACCGAACGGGCCATCATCGGCGTGATTGGGCCCGACGACCCGGCCTTGCAGGATGCGTTCGAAAGCCTGCCCCATGTCGAATCGGTCCATCGCGTCACCAAGCCCTACAAGCTGGTGAGCCGCGAATTCCACCCGAACAACACCGTGGTCGACGTGGGCCGGGGCGTAACGGTGGGCGGTACCGAACTGGCCGTGATGGCAGGCCCCTGTTCGATCGAGAATGAAGAGCACATCTTCGAATCCGCGAAGGCCGTGAAGGCGGCAGGCGCGAACATGCTGCGGGGCGGCGCCTACAAGCCGCGCAGCTCGCCATACGCCTTCCGCGGGCTCGGCGAAGCCGGTCTCGAATACCTCGCCGCAGCCGGCCGCGAGATGAACCTCCCGGTCATCACCGAACTCATGACCGTGCGCGACATCGACAGTGTTGCCCGCTACGCCGACGTCATCCAGATCGGCGCGCGCAACATGCAGAACTTCATCCTGCTGGATGAGGTTGGGAAGACGAAGAAACCGGTGATGTTGAAGCGCGCCCTCAGCGGCACGATTGAGGAGTGGCTGCTGGCCGCCGAGTACATCATGGCGCAGGGCAATCCGCACGTTATCCTCTGCGAACGCGGCATCCGAACCTTCGAAACCGCCTATCGGAACACTTTCGATGTAAACGCCATCCCGCTCGTGAAGGAGTTAAGCCATCTGCCGATCATCGCCGACCCGAGCCACGGCACCGGCAAGCTGAACCTTGTCACACCGGTTGCCATGGCGGGGATTGCCGCCGGAGCGGATGGATTGATGATCGAGGTTCATAACAATCCGGAGCACGCACTCTCCGATGGAGCTCAGTCGTTGACATATGAACGCTTCACTTCGATGATGCGGTCAGTCGCCGGTATCGCTTCCGCGGTCGAGCGGACGCTTCCAGGGGTCTGGGCGTCTGCAGCGGTCTGATACGGGCGAGGGTCGTAAGACCGTTGCGGGAACGCCTCTGCGGGGGGGCGGCGGCCCGTCGGGAGCTATGGCTGAAATATCCCTTCCCGTGTTCCAGGGTCCCCTGGATCTTCTCCTCCACCTCATCGAGCGAGACGACCTTGATATCACGGCCGTCTCGCTCGTTGTCGTTACCGACCAGTACCTTGCCGCGATAAGAACGAGCGAGGGCTTCGAACCTGGGGCCCTTGCGGAGTTCGTTGCGGTCGGCGCGAAGCTCATCTACCTGAAGTCGAAGGCGTTGCTCCCACGGCCACCGCAGGAGGAGGGCAACGACTTCGAGGATGACGACATCGGCCGCGAACTCGTGGACCTGTTGCGGGAGTACAAGCGCTTCGCGGAAGTCGCCACCGTGCTCGAGGAGCGGCAAGAAATCGGGATGCGGATCTACACGCGGCTTGCTCCACCGCCACCCGTGCCGGAGGGCGCCGGACTCCAGAACGTCACGGTAGATCGTCTGCGGGCGATCATGCTCGAAGTTCTGAACAAGAAGCCCGCCGCCCCACGGGCCCCCGTGGTCATCCAGCGCGATACGGTCATGACGCTGAGCGAACGCGTCATGGACTTCCGCGAGCGCCTCCAACGGCGGGGCAAGTTCTCGTTCCGACGGGCGATCATGGAGTGCCGAACCCGGGTGGAGGTGGTGGTTTCGTTCCTTGCGATCCTGGAACTGCTGAAGGCGGGCATCGCGGATGCTCGGCAATCGAACCAGTGGGGCGATATTGAGGTGGTGGCGCTGGAGACGAGCGTCCTGGCGTAGTTAGCGGTCGAGTCCGGGCGACACGACGGCGAGCCCGGCGAACCGCGCGGCTTCCTGCATGCGGCTGTCGTAAGCGACGATGCCTTCGCAGGCCGGCCCGAGACGAAGCGCTGAAGCCACGTGAATGGCATCGAGGGGCCTCAACTCGGGTGGCGGCAGAGCAGCCGCCAGTAGCAAAACGTCAGTTGTTATCGTCATCAGGTGAAACGATTCAAACTGCTCCGGTTGTATTTCGACCTTCAGGCGGGCAGCCCCGCGGATGGTCTCGAGAACACCGAGTTGGCTAACGGCCATACGCCGGTCCGCCAAGAACTCTCGAAGCGCCTCAGATTCCGCTTCCTGAACGTACAGCTTTATGAGAGCCGAGCTATCGCAATACCAAACCAAGCTACGGGAGCCGCTCCTCTCGCAGTTCTTCAAGCACCAGCTCCGAGGTTAACCCCGTCGGTGACGGCGCGGGCTGCGGCAGATTCGCCCAGTCCTGGTTCCCTGGGATAATTTCGCCGCGCTCTATCATCTCCTCAAGGCGGGATTTCGGCCGCGTTGGAAGTGGGGTGAGCCGTGCCACCGGCACGTCTCGCTCCGTGACCTCCAGGGTTTCACCGGCCTTCACCAGGCGGATGTACTTGCTGGCGTTTTGCCGCAGCTCGCGGATACCAATGCGTCTCATGTGCTACATGTAGCACATCTGGTGCAGCGGTCGAGTCCCGGGCAGGCACGGGCACCGTGAACTACCTCACTGCGTATGCTGTCACGGCTCGCACACGATGGAACCCTGCCGCTGCTAATGCGCCGTAGCAGCGGTAATACTTCCTAACAGGAACGAGAAACATGGATTCGCAACAGACCGCGCATAAGCGTGCGCGGGCAGGGCTGCGCATTGCCTCGGCTGCTTTCGCCGTCGTGGCCGCATTCGGCGCTATCGCATCCACTGGCGACGTGACATTCGCCGCCAAGCCCAACAAACCACCAAAGAATGACGTCCAGGCTTCACTCAAGAAGTCAGTACTTCAGGTGACTGGCACCAATTCCGGCGAAATCATCGTCCTTCGGCTGCGCGCGGGGCAGCCCGGCACCATCGAGGTGGACGTCGCGGATGACGGTTCGGCGGACTTCAACTTCAAAAAGGACCGCGTTGAGACCATCGTCGTGAATGCGAATGATGGGGACGACACCATTCGCATTGACGAAAGCAACGGCATTTTCACTGACACCATCGCTACCACGCTGAACGGCGACGACGGGAACGACGAAATCCACGGCGGGAGCGAGGGCGAAACGCTCAATGGCGGCGGCGGAGACGACACGGTCTTTGGCGGCGCCGGGAACGACATCATCACCGGCGGCGCGGGCAATGACCAGGTCTTCGCTGGTGACGGCAACGACCGAATGATTTGGAACTCCGGCGACGGAACGGATCTACTCGAAGGCGAAGGTTGGACGGATGTCGTCGAGGTGAATGGTTCGGACGGCGACGAGACATTCACACTGACGGCGAACGGGTTGAGAGTCCGGTTCGACCGAATCAACCCTGCCCCATTCTCGCTCGACATCGGCACGACCGAGTACTTCTACCTGAATGCCAATGGCGGGAACGACCAGTTCTCGGCTACCGGCAACCTGGCCGCACTCATCCATGTGTCAGTTGATGGAGGTCCGGGCGATGACACCTTGCTCGGCTCCAACGGGGTCGATGTGCTCCA
>JAGFJJ010000065.1 GCA_024102815.1 Phycisphaerae bacterium | reverse complement strand
GCCGGCGTGTGCAAGATCGGCGCCAGGCGGTAGCCAACAAGAAGAACCGTGAGTTCGGGCGGCGTCAGAAGCTGATGGAGTACGCGAACCGTTGGCACGACGCCCAACGCATTCGCGAATACCTGTCCGCCTTGCAGGCGGCCATCGATGCGGAACGGGTGCAACCGCTGGATGAAGCCGGCTTCCGCGAGTGGTTTGAATGGGCAACCTGGTTTTCTGATTCCATCGACCCGATCCTCCAAGCACCTCACCCGGATGAAGAGCAGGAACGTCCCGTCAACACGCCAATTACAGAGCTTGACCTCACGGCCCGAGGGCGCGCCGTCATTGCCGAACTGGAGGTTGGCGATTCGGACGAGCTCGCACGTTTGCCGCTGGATCGGATCAGGGAAGCCTGCGGCTACTATGACACAGCAACCCGTCAGGAAATCCACCGCGTACTGGAAGGCTTGGGCTACCCGACCGCGAAGTTTGAGAACCGGTACGCCTGGTAACGGGAAACCGGTAATGCCCCGACCTGCTTGGTTGCACGGCGGGCTCCTTCGATTCCGGATCACGTCCGATAGGACACGGGTATGAGGCCGTCAAGCTTAGCCCGCATTTCGTTGAAGAGCCGTTGACAGGTTATTATCGACTAAGTACGATTTCGCTAATAACAGAGCGGCTTGTTTTCGCTGCTGCAACCCCCGGGGAGCGGTGACTCGATGGCAAAAGCCTCCGGAAGGCTGGTTCGTTGTGTGGAAGGCTACTCGGCCTTTGTACCGAATCCACTCCCGCCTGATCTGAACTGGTCACCGCGAATCATTAGAGCGCTTTCGGACGCAGACCGGCTTGTCGGCCGATTGGCCGGTCAGGGGGCGCGCCTTCCGAATCCGCACCTCTTGATGCGGCCCTTTCTCAGGCGTGAGGCCGTGCTTTCCAGCCGTATCGAAGGGACCCAGGCAACGCTGGGGGAACTTCTCGCCGCTGAGGCAGGCGCCGCTGTGGAGCGAAGCCCGGGTGATCTTCGCGAGGTCGGGAACTACGTTGCCGCGTTGGAGCATGGCCTTCGACGTTTGCACGAGCTTCCGCTCTCTCTGCGCCTCGTGCGAGAACTTCACGGCGTGTTGATGGAGGGCGTGCGGGGCGAACACGCGACGCCGGGCGAGTTTCGACATTCGCAGAATTGGATCGGCCCACCCGGTTGCACGCTCGCCAACGCGGGGTATGTCCCACCGCCGCCAAGTGAATTGATGAACTGTCTTGCGGAATGGGAGCGCGCACTTCGTGATGCGTCTATGCCGCCACTGCTACACGCCGGCCTGATCCACTACCAATTCGAGGCGATCCATCCCTTCCTGGACGGCAACGGGAGGGTAGGACGATTGCTGATCACGCTCCTACTCGTGGAGCGCGACGTTTTGCCAACGCCCTTGCTCTATTTGAGCGCGTTCTTCGAGGCCACCCGGCGCGACTACTATGACCTACTTCTTGCGGTCAGCAGGGAAAGTAAGTGGGAGGATTGGCTGGAGTACTTCCTCAACGGCGTGGCCCGACAGTCGGAGGACGCAGTAGGTCGCGCTGAGAGGATAAGCCAACTTCTCGACCAATGGCGCCTGAAAGTCGCAGGTTCGGCGTCAAAGACGCCCGCACTCCTCCTGGACATGATCGCAGAAAACCCGTTCGTTACCGCGAACAGGGCCGCCGAACGCCTGCGTGTGGCGTTCACGACGGCGCAGCGAGCGATCAGGAAGCTCAAGGACGCATCCATCATTGAGGAGGTCGGAGACGCACGCCGGGATCGCGTTTACTGCGCCAAGGCGATCCTGGATATTCTGGAAGAGCCTGCAAGACTGAAGCCAGGATAGGCGCGGCACGCTTCCAATCGACGTAGAGGGTCGCGTGTGCAAGCGCATCGTTGATACTCGACGTTCTCCGCGAGGCGAGACGGAACAGCTATGAGTGAGTCATGAAGCATCTGCAAAGCGACGAGGTTCACGGACTCCGCCGAATACTCCGCGACCAGTATAGTTTCCAGACCATCGTCAAAGAGCTGATCCAGAACGCCGACGACTCGCAGGCTGGCAAGTTCCATATCGGCTGGACCGACAACTGGCCTCAGAGCATCCACCCGTTGCTCACCGGGCCGACCATACTCATTCTCAACGACGGAATCTTCCGAGACGCGGACGCGGAAGCGATATGGCGAGTGAACGAACCGGCGAAGGGCGAGGATCTCGGCGCCATTGGGAAGTACGGTCTGGGCATGAAGAGTGTCTTCCATCTCTGCGAGGGTTTCTTCTATCTGGCATCGCCGGACCAGCCCGCCGCGGACGGCCGTGACTTCGCCGAGTTACTGACACCGTGGCCTCGCGGAGGACCGCACGATGACTGGAGTGATTTGG
>JAGFJJ010000064.1 GCA_024102815.1 Phycisphaerae bacterium | reverse complement strand
GCCGGCGTGTGCAAGATCGGCGCCAGGCGGTAGCCAACAAGAAGAACCGTGAGTTCGGGCGGCGTCAGAAGCTGATGGAGTACGCGAACCGTTGGCACGACGCCCAACGCATTCGCGAATACCTGTCGGCCTTGCAGGCGGCCATCGATGAGGAACGGGTGCAACCGCTGGATGAAGCCGGGTTTCGCGAGTGGTTCGAATGGGCAACCTGGTACGCGGATTCGATTGACCCGATCCTTCAAGCGCCTCACCCGGATGAAGAGCAGGAACGTCCCGTCAACACGCCCGTCGCAGAGCTTGACCTCACGGCCCGAGGGCGCGCCGTCATTGCAGAACTGGAGGTTGGCGATTCGGACGAGCTCGCACGTTTGCCACTGGATCGGATCACGGAGGCCTGCGGTTATCATGACATGGCAACCCATCAGGAAGTCCATCGCATACTGGAAGGCCTGGGCTACCCGACTGCGAAGTTCGAGAACCGGTACCGCTGCTGACCGGGAACCCGCCATGACCTAAATGCTTTGTATCACGTCGGGCTCCTTCGATTCCGGATCACGTCCGATAGGACACGCCCCAGAGGCCGCCTTTTGAGCCCGCATGGCGTTGAAGACTTGTTGACAGGCTATTATCGACTAAGTACGATTTCGCTAATAAGCGGGCGGCTTGTTTTCGCTGCTGAGACCCCATCGGAGCGGTGACTCTATGGCAAAAGCCTCGGGAAGGCTGGTTCGTTGTGCGGAAGGCTACTCGGCCTTTGTACCAAATCCGCTTCCTCCCGATCTTAACTGGTCAGAGCATATCATCCGGGCGCTCTCTGACGCAGACCGCCTTATCGGGCGATTGGCCGGTCAGGGGGCGCGCCTCCCGAATCCGCACCTTTTGATGCGGCCCTTCCTCAGGCGAGAGGCTGTGCTTTCCAGCCGTATCGAAGGGACCCAGGCGACGCTGGGGGAACTTCTTGCCGCCGAGGCAGGCGCCGCTGTGGAGCGAAGCCCGGATGATCTTCGCGAGGTTGGGAACTACGTTGCTGCGTTGGAGCATGGCCTTCGACGTTTGCCCGAGCTTCCACTCTCGCTGCGCCTCGTGCGAGAACTTCACGGCGTGTTGATGGAGGGCGTGCGGGGAGAACGCGCGACGCCGGGCGAGTTTCGACGTTCGCAGAATTGGATCGGCCCGCCCGGTTGCACGCTCGCCAACGCGGGATACGTCCCACCGCCGCCGAGTGAATTGATGAACTGTCTTGCGGAATGGGAGCGTGCACTTCGTGATGCGTCTATGCCGCCACTGCTACACGCCGGCCTGATCCACTACCAATTCGAGGCGATTCATCCCTTTCTGGACGGCAACGGCAGAGTGGGACGGCTGCTCATCACGCTTCTTCTTGTGGAGCGCGACATTCTACCAACGCCCTTGCTCTATTTGAGCGCGTTCTTCGAGGCCACTCGGCGCGACTACTATGACCGACTTCTTGCGGTGAGCAGGGAGAGTAAGTGGGAGGATTGGCTGGAGTACTTCCTCAACGGCGTGGCCCGACAGTCGGAGGACGCGGTAAGTCGCGCTGAGAGGATAAACCAACTTCTCGACCAATGGCGGCTGAAAGTCGCAGGTTCGGCGTCAAAGACGCCCGCGCTCCTGCTGGACATGATCGCGGAAAATCCGTTCGTTACCGCGAACAGGGCTGCCCAACGTCTGGGTGTGGCGTTCACGACGGCACAGCGAGCGATCAGGAAGCTCAAGGGCGCGTCCATCATTGCGGAGGTCGGAGATGCACGCCGGGATCGCGTTTACTGCGCAAAAGCGATCTTGGATATTCTGGAAGAGCCTGCAAGACTGAAGCCGGGATAGGCACGGCGAGTTTCGAATCGACGTCAAGGGTCGCGCGTGTAACCGCGTCGTTGATACTCGACGTTCTCCGCGAGGCGGGACGGAACGGCTATGAGTGAGTCATGAAGCATCTGCAAAGCAACGAGGTTCAAGGACTCCGCCGAATACTCCGCGACCAGTATAGTTTCCACACCATCGTCAAAGAGCTGATCCAGAACGCCGACGACTCGCAGGCTGGCAAGTTCCATATCGGCTGGACCGACAACTGGCCTCAGAGCATCCACCCGTTGCTCACCGGGCCGACCATACTCGTTCTCAACGACGGAATCTTCCGAGACGCGGACGCGGAAGCGATATGGCGAGTGAACGAAGGTGCGAAGGGCGAGGATCTCGGCGCCATCGGGAAGTACGGTCTGGGTATGAAGAGTGTTTTCCATCTCTGCGAGGGTTTCTTCTATCTGGCATCGCCGGACCAGCCCGCCGCGGACGGCCGTGACTTCGCCGAGTTACTGACACCGTGGCCTCGCGGAGGACCGCACGATGACTGGAGTGATTTGG
>JAGFJJ010000063.1 GCA_024102815.1 Phycisphaerae bacterium | reverse complement strand
CTTTTTCCACTGGGACACGGCCCCCGGGGTCACGCCGAGGACCTCGGCCACCTCGACACCGGGCATTCCTTTGTCCAGCAGCGTCATGGCTCGCAGGCGACGCCGCTCCAACTCCTCCGCTGTGCCTGGGGGTCTCATGCATGACAATATCGGTTCAAGCAATACACTTTATTTACCCGATCAATGGTCAATAATACTCTTCATGATTCTCACCTCGTTTTTCCGGAAGCACACGCTCCGCAGCGCAGTATGTGCTTCCTCCATGTTTCAGGCCTTCGGCTGCCAGAACAGCCACCCGTTGGTTACACCACCACCCCGGCCCAAGCCGTGGTCCTGCCGATACGCTTCCGTCGCTTCAAGCGCGGCGCGCGTCGGTGTGATACACAAGTGTCCGTTCGCCGCGCCCGACGTGAGCAGGATGCTTCGTCCACTCTTGACCTGCGGGTTCTCAACAACTTCCGCCGTGAATTCCGCGGTTCCAATTCGGCCCGCCAACTCCGTCCCGACCGGCCACCAGGTGTGCTTAGCACGCTCTACGCCCACACAAGCGGTGGAAATCTTGGACTCGCGAGTGCGGCCCCGTTCGTACTCACCTGCGGAAGAGCTCGGTGACGTTTGCCTCGAATCGTTCGCAGCCCGGCCGCGTGCTTGCCTGTCCCCAACAAGTCGCGTTGCCGCACCAGGCGCCAATCGAGTGGTTTCTGCACCCTTCAGAAACTCGATGTCGGCGGCTGTCAGCTCGTTCGCGACATCCAACATCAACTTCGTTCGTTCATCCAACATGGCGAAATCCCTTCATAAGCGTCCGGCTCAGCAGCTTGCACAGCTCAGCCGGAAGTTCTTCGATTCGATGGACCACAATCGTGTCCGCCACGATCGCGCGCAAGCTTTCATCGTTGATCCCTACGCCAACCAGCTCAATTCCGGTCTTGATTGCCTGCTCGGCCACAAACTGTGCATGCCGAACAGCGGCGTCATCGCAGGCCTCGCAGCCGGCGCGGCCGTCGGTCAGCACCACGAGAATTCGCCGACTCTCCGGTCGTTGAATTAGGCGGCGTGCGGCTATTTGCATGCCTTCGCCAAGTGGCGTCAGGCCGGTACCGCTGATCGTAGGCAAGCGGCGCAAGCCGGTCTTGACCGGCTCGTTGAATTGCTTGACCACGCCGATCTCGAGATTCGCGAAACGGCTGTAGCGCATGCGCATTTCGGTCGGGTCCTGGTCTGTCTCCTGAGCGACTCTGAACAAGTCGAAGTCCCGGCCCGTCGTGAATGTGATCGCCTCCGTGGCCACCTTCAAGTCCGCAAGTGCCTCCAGCAGGACTCGCAGCGCATCACGGGCGACTTCCATCTTGTTTCGCGTCATGCTGCCCGAAGCATCGAGCAGTATCGAAACTGCGGTCGACCGGCCCTGCACCATAGCGCGCGTTCGAAACACATCAACGCGAGGCCTGTCCATGCAGAGCCGGTGCAGTGTCTTGGGCGACAACCGCCCACGTACTTGCTCATCGCGCCACCAACGTTTCTCCTGCGACCGCAGCGCGTTTGCTAGACCTCGGCGAAGCCGACGGATCACATCTGTATGACGGTTCCGCAACTCGGCCACCTCGCGCTCGCCGGCAAAAGCAATCGGCTGTACGCGATCCAGCTCCCTGGTGTAGACGCGATACTCGGAGTTTGTGTTGAGTTGAGCGACATGCTCCGCAATTGCCTCAGCTACGATCTCGCCGATCCAACCGCCGTGGTTGATCTCGCGTGGCCCTCCATCGCCGTCTGCCGATTCGGCGGCTTTACCTTGTGCCGAACCAGATTCGGGCGTGGTTGTGCTGCGGACGTCCATATCGGAGGATCCGTCCGCCGTCGAGTCATCGCGGTCCGGATCGGTATCATCCGAAGGCGGTTCTCCCGTCCCGCCGCCGACGTCTTCCTTACTGTTGACTTCGGCTGAAGACGCAGGCAGGGGCGACTCGGATCCGCTATCGCTTGACGTAGCCGGATCACTCCGGGCAGTCGCGCCCTCCTCTGTTCCAGACGTTTCAGGATTGTCGCTATCGGATCCACTTGGCGCGCCCGCTTTGGTCGGCGGCTGTTGCTTCACCCAACGATCGAGGACTTGCCCCGCTAGGTCAGCAGCGCCGTCGGTATCGTGGATTGCTGGAAACCATGCGAACAAGTCCTCGTAGCCCGCGACAAGCTCTTCGAGGCCAAGCATGTCTTGATGGTGCGACAGCTTCAAATAGACCGCCGTACAGAACTTGCCGAACGCGTCGCGCTGTCCAACAAGTTGCACGATTCGATCTCGGATCTGTCGAAACATCGCATCCAGGTTCGCACGCACGCCGGGCCAGCGTTCCATCGCACGGCGTTCGATCAACGCATCTTCGACCACGTTAAGCATGGCCTCGCATCCGGGATGTCGCTGCGAGAATCGTTTCACGACCCCGAAATCCGAGAACGCCACATGGGCCATTTCATGGTCCAGGAAACCGACCACCATACGTTCGAGGGCCTCGTCCATCGGTTCCGGAAGCGACGGCAGGACGATCTGCCTTCCGTCCGTCCAGGCCTCCTCTCCGCGGCAGATCACGCGAACGCCGAACTGATCGGTCAACGTACGAGCCAGCCGCTCAAGCTGGCTTTCGAAGGGATTGAGATTCATGTTCTCTGACTCCTTGCGATGCGCGTAAGAAAAGGGTTGCGCCCGCCGCATCGCCATTGCGGGCGCAACCCTTCCTGGTTCAATCTCTTCGCTTGGCGCTTAGGAACCCGTGACCTTCTGCGCCAGGGGACCGACGTGATGATCAAAGGTCTCGCGGATGACTTTGACGTCCTCCGGCGGGACCTTGTTGAGCACGCAAACTTTAAGCGCCCGATCGAACTCGTTTCCGCGATCCAGCCGAGCACAGAGCGCCAGCAAGCGTCGCGTGCTCAGCACCGTGGTTAGCTGTTCTTCGGCGTGCGCCTTCCTCAGATCCCCGGCCGATTTGACCATGCACTTGATCAGGTCCTTGTTCAGTCCGGGGTGGCGGGCGCGCAGCAGTTCGATTTCTTGCTTGGGGGGTAGGTGGTCCATGCGCACTACCACGTCCCAGCGATCGAGCCAGCTGAAGTTGAGCACGTGCGTTCCACTGGAATAGAGTCCGGTATCGGATCCAAAGCCCAGTGTGTTGGCCGTAGCGATCAGCCGAAATTCCGGATGCGGTGCGATGTCCTCACCGATGTCCGTGAGCAGAAGATGTCCGCCGGGCTCGAGCACCTGCTGAAGAACGAAGCCGACCTCAGGTTGCATGGCGTCGACTTCGTCCAGCTGGAGGATCTGACCCTGTTCCAATGCCTGGGGCAGGATGCCTTTGACGAAGACGGTCTCCTTCCGTTCGTTGACGGTCCAGTGTCCGACGAAGTCGCCTACGCTGGTCTCGCCGTTGAGCGAGACACGCCGGACCGGCCGCTGTGTGAGCGCGCCGATTTGCCGAACCAGCGAACTCTTGCCCGTGCCGCTAGGGCCATAGATGAACACGCGTTCGTTGTGCTCCATCGCCTCGGCCACGTCCCGGCAGGGCTCCGTCCACACGAACGTCGGATCTTCCCGCGGAACAAGCGGGTGCTCGATGCCGAAGCTCGCGGTCATTGCAGAGCCGGCCACATCAATCTGGTACCGCAAGATTCCTGCATGCCGGTTGACTTTGCGATCACGCAAGAACGTACCGAACTCGGCTGTCGCCAGGGCTTGTTCTGGAAACTGCGCCTGAATCGCCTCGGGTTCGACGTTATGCTCGTTCCGCAAATGCGGAATGAGTGTCAATTTCTCCGATCGCCCACAGAGCGGGCACTTCAGATGATCAGCCATAAGTTTTCTCCTGATGAAAAGCAACCCGGCGGCCGAACGATCCCTGCGCGCGCAGGGAATCCACGTCGTTCAGTCACGCCGGGTTTCTGATTACGGTCGGGTTGCCTGGGGGCAGGCTACGAAGGGGTGGCGGGCGGGGGTTGGATAGATTTCGTTGTTCCGTCTGCGAAATGAATGTCGACGGTTCCGGTCGAAGCGATGTTCACCGATTGCCATTCCGGTGTGATGCGACAGGTGGCGTCCAGCAGCGCTGCGCGAAGATGCTCGTCCGGTCCGACCATGTCGCGCCAGAAGCGATCCAACTCCTGCTCGAACTGCTCCGCCTGTGTATCGTAGGTGTCGCCGTCCTCGCACCAGCCGCCAAGGTGATGCCAGATTTCCGAGGCCATCAGTCGCTCCCGAGCCTCGGGCGTGACGCATACCTTGTAGTTCGATGACCACTGGTTCTGTTCATTTGCGGGTAACAAGCCCATGCACACCAGTGATTCAAACACCAAGCCGTCAATCGATCGTACCGAAATGCGAATCGACGCGACACATACGAGCCATTCTGACCACACCGAGTCCTCGTGCAGAACCTTGCCGATCTGAACTTCCACGCTCTCGATCTGACCTATCTTCGCCCATGAGTACCCGTCGTAGGCCTTTCGAATCTCGACCGGTACGAACGGCGTCTCATGCGTGCCAAGCGCCGCGAGAAGATGGACATTGGCCTCGTCAGAGTCTTCTTCAGCGCGGTCCGCATCGAAGCGGTAGCAGCGCTGCAGTGGAAAGTCCTTCGGCGAGTGAACTTCCACCGGCTCCGGTGGCTCATCATTGGAGAGCAGCCCGATCGAGTAGACCGGCTTGGCCTCGGGCAGTTTGATACCCAGATCATGCGCCCGGAGATACTCTTTGTACGGCAGCTCGTGCTCACCTTGGCGTTCTACGAATCGAAAGGCCTCGATCTCGAGCACAGCCTTCAGCGCCTCCAGAGCTTCGTTTTCGATTAGACACGTTCTTGCCGGCAGCATCAGCCGGATTCCGGTCGGTTCGCCGGTCAGGTCCACCAAGTAGTGCAAGCGCTGCACGCTGACTGGATGATAGCCGAACGCAACAACCTGGCCGTGGAAGTTGACCAAAACGTTAGTGCACATCCAGCGTTCGCGCTTCGCCGAGTGATGCCACGGGTTCAGCTGTTCCGACGGCCGCACTTCAATCCGGCAGCCCAGCTCCGAACAATGAGTCGCCGCGTCCGAGACGAACGGCATCCTCGGGCACTCCCGGCCATCCACCGTGACACGTAATCCAGTGAACACAGCGTTGCGATCCACCGCAGCCGAGTCCCAAGGATCGTCACGAAACTGAAGTACCGTGCCTCCGCCGTCCTCAGGATCGTCGATGATCTCTATTGGTCTGCCGGTCCAGCCGTCCTGCTTGATCTCAACCTTCTTGCGCCGCGATCGGATCGTGACCTCGCGCGGTGACAGGCAGAAAATCCCTACGCCGGCCGGATCCTCACTCTCGTCACAGGCGTCGTCCCAGCCTGTGCCGCCAAGATCGAGCAACGTGGAGTAATCCTCGATACCGTTCCCGTTGTCACGGACGGTCACGAGACCGTCCTGGTTTGTAATGTGTACTTCGCTCGCGCCGGCGCGTCGCGCGTTCTGAAGAATCTCGATAACGCGCCCTTCCAGCGTTCCGTTGAATAACCTACTTGCCTTCTGCAGCAGGCGTTCGTTGACAATCGCTCGTATTGTCTTCATGTTCGTATCCTCCGGCATGACTGGTGATCATGAGACGCAGCGCCCATGCCACGCGCCGCGTCTCCGTTCGATGCAGGTTGCATCATCTCCACATCCTCATCCTCCGGATGCGAGTCCAGGAACCGCATGTGGGCGTCCACGTATTCAACCGGTCGCCCGATCCAATCCGAGCCCTCGCAGTTGGCGATCATGCGGAAACAGCTGTTGTCGATCGGAAACGCACCGGGCTCCGCGCCGGCGACAACGATCTCCACACATCCACCACACTGGTTCATCGCCACAACGACACCTTTGCAGCGTCTCATCGGATCACCTCCGCGTTCCCGGTAGCGACAGTCCGTCTTCGCACTCGCTCGCTTTTCGATGACATGAGGCACCTCCATCCTGCCGTGCGTAACCATTCGCCAACGAGCACCGGCCACGGTTTCATCCGATGCTCGCTGCATCGCCCTTAGGCACCATGGTCCCACCTGTTATGCGGTCGCCTGTCGATCTAATTTGCAGAAACGGCGCGGTCCGGGGTCAACCCGTCCGCGAGAGGGCGGGGTTTGAGATCAGAATTGGGCCTTCGCCGCGGGGCCGCGTGCGCGAGGCCTTGTTAAAATCCTGGACATGCGTTAGGGCGTGATCGGCCTTGCACCGAAAACCTGGTCAACTCGGCCGATTGGCGTTCACCACGGGTGGTTGTAGCGGGAACGGCGCCTCCGAGACCGCCTTCTACGGCGTTTTCGCTTCGGAAGGCTCGGAGGGCGAATCCCTTGACAATCGGGCCACTCGTCCAGAAGCCGCCATCGCGGTCGTTTCTCGACGATAACGATGACAATCAGCCAGTTTTGGACGATTCGCACCAAGCGCGACGCCCCACAGAACGGACACCAGGAGTGTCTCCGGTACCACATCATGATTCTACGCTCCTCTCTGCTTCTCGCCGCGCGAACAGCTCGGGAGCGATTTCCGCGAGCGTCTTCGGTTCCCAGTACAGGTCCCGTTCAATGGGCAGCCCCATCGGACCTCGCGCGGACTCAAGCTCGGACAACCTGAAATAGCCCAGCTCCTTCTCGAAGCCGCACGCGAGACCGAAGAAAAGGTCCTCGCCATCAAACTCCGTGGCATACCACGTCCATGCCGAATCCGGTGTGAAGAACTTCGCGAACGCGATCGCGTCGCCACCCTTGTCCTCTTGGGCATACAGTCGAGGCAGCTGCTTCCGCAACGATTTTGTCAGCATCTTCATGCCGCGAGCGACCCCAGCCCGGGGCTTTGTGGCGGAATCGCCGGCATGATCCGGGACCGTTGGAACCACAGTCACCTGTCCCGCCTCGAGCATCAGTACGACCCGGCCGTTGTTGTCACTCATCCACTCTATGTAGGGATACGGAGTGTACGACTCTGGGGCGACACCCGCGGTGATGTTGCCGACGGTTCCAGTCTGACATTCTGCGAACCCCTCCATTTCGTCTTCGGCCTCCAATGCGGTCCCTTGATACGTTCCCGAAAGGGCAAGCTTTCCGCCGCGAATGTCACGGTCGAAGTCGCCCTCCAGATCAACGGTCACGGTTCGGTCAAGTCCCGCAAACCGTAGCCAACCCGTCACCTTTCCAGGCTGGCTGTTGTCCAACTCACCTTCAAGCAAGTACTTGTTTGGTCTCCATGTCATGTTGATACCTCCTTTGCGTGCTCAGGATGGCACGTTCCACGCGCTGAACGTGCCATCCGACGTTTCTGTTCGATGCGCGTGATACGATCGGATCTCCATCTTCGAAGCTGCTTTTCTTGATGTGACGAAGACTCAAGGATTCGAGACATGATTGGCGGTGCCGAATGGCGGCAGAAGAATTCTTGCCAAGCACCAGTCTCGCAATGCTGATGCAAGCTTTTCGTCGATAAATCGAGCGTTAGGTTCATTGAGAGAATCAGCTAATTGAATCTTGGGCTGGCCGTTGGCCAATCCCGGTTTCTCGTCGAGGATCTGCTTCGTGATGACCGTGGGGACAAACCCCGGGTGCTGTCACGTGCGTGAATGATCCTCGGGCAAGGCCCGCGAGACTTCGCGGGATTAACCCTGCCCATGCGCGGTGGCGCTAGTGAGGATTGTGTAGTAGTGAATCGTGAATCGGCGTTCATTTATAATCTTTTCGCTTCTGGCGCAACGTCATGGTCGGAGGAGCTCGGCAAGTGCTGACTCCTTCTGTATCTGTTGCGCCGAATCATTGCGTTTCCAGGTGTCGATCCAATCGGCCAGCCTGCGTAATGCCTGCGACATGCGGCATGACAGTCGCCATCCCGACCGCCCGCCGAAACGGCGGTCCATCCAGCTCACGTGTTCGATCAAGCCGAGGCAGGAGAGCTTGGCGCGGGCCCGCTCCAGCGTACGGCGCGAGATCTCGAATCGCGGTCCAAGATCGGTCAGCCGTGAGCATGGTCCATCAGATGCTCGCAGCGCAAGCAGAATCCGCGCCATGGCGTGTTGCTGATTGCGATTCCCGGGTGCCAACAGCGCGACCATGTCTGTGACATCGTCGATTTTGCGAATGCTGCGGTGACCGAGGACGATCTTCGTTTCCCTCACGGCCTCTCACCTTCGCCAGCTTCCCGCACCGCATCCGGTGGCTTCTGATCCGCCGCCTGGAAGTTGACGCTGTGGGCTACTTCACGCCGCAGCGTGTAGCGTTCCTTGCTGATGCGAATCGCATGGTCCCGCAGCTGCGTACCGAACGTTGTCTCCACCAATAGGATCGTTTCGAACGCGTCCACGTATGCGCGGTTGAACAGGCGCTGGAACCGCCAGCGTACGCCCTGGCGCGACATGCGGAACATCCGATGTACCTTGTCGCCGTACGTTCCACGCAGAACCATGTAGCTGGGTCGGCCCGCGAAGAGCTCCACCCAGAGCTCATGCGATTCCGTCAGCTGCTTCAGTTTCTCCAGAAACTCCTTGTCCTTTTCCGTGAGTACCACGTTGCATCACCATGATCGTGCCGTTCTCCTGCCAAAGTTCGATCTCGCCGGAATGAGCGAGAAACACAATGGCCACAAACCGCCAGATGCGGTCCAATCGCGTGTTGTTTTCGAACTGCGGCAGCGTGTCGAATGGAACTTCGATCGGGCCAATATGATTGAGTACATGCCCCTGGTAACGCGTCAGGTCGAAACCTGTTCGAAGCAGTGGCAGCCAAGCCGCGATGTCCGGCGCCGATACGAGACCATCAAGGGCCTCAAGCAGACCGGGGATTTCGCCAAGGGAGGCAGGCGCCACACAAGCTTCTTCCGAACGAGGCGGTACAAGCATCGGTTTCGTCAGATCCTGATGCTCACGAGCCCGTTTGCGGGACTCCGCCATCCGCTCACGAAAATACTCGCGATCGAACGCAGGTAGGTCATAAACGAATCGGGACCGTACGTCTCGGCCGCATTGTCGACACACGTAGCGGCGGATTCGCAGACGCACACGTCCGCCGCAGCCCGTGCATTGTTGAAACGAGACAGTAGGATCGAACTCATGCTGGCACGTTGTGCACTGGCACCGGCTTTCGCCGATCATGCGCAGCGAGGCTTCGCAGCGAGGGCAGACCTGGCCCCAAAGCATGACCTCGTAATAGAACGCCCGTACACGGCGTCGGAGCGTTTCAACCGCCTGCGTCAGGTCAAACGCCCGTTGAATGATGTTCATCATTCGCAACCGGCTCCGGATCTGGCTCTGCGTCACTTGCGGTCGTTTCATCCTCATCTGGACCCATCATGCGCGGCTCGGCAGCCGACGGCTGTTGAAAACGTGGCGTAAACTTGCGATTGCATGCGCGACAACGGCGGATCTTCCTCAAACCCATGGTCTTGGTTTTTCGGAAACCTTTGGGCACGCTGTCGCTCGCCTGGCAAAAGGGGCACTTGAATGGCCTTCCCATGAATCATCACCTCACGGAGTGCGAGACCGGTACTTCTATATAAACCTTTGTCATCCCCGGCCCGTGAGGACTCGCGGCGGGACATTGACTCACGTTGTGCCTCGAAAACCGAAAAGCTTATAAGCGCGTGCGCGTTTACTACTCTCTGGTGATACCATGTACACAGGAAACGCGATCGAACCGGCCGGCGACCCGCTCGCCTATATGCCCTCCGTATACTATTTATATGGCCGGCCTCAGCGCACCCAACTGGAAGCCGCTCGCGTCCTTTACCCCCAGAAGGACGCCGGCTACCAGGTCTTCGATTTCTCACGCGACCATGGCGCATCTTCAATTGACCAACCGCCACACACGATCGAACAGCTCTTAACGCATGGCTACTTCGCCGTGCCGAAGGCAGAACCCGAATTGTCCCTCATCGAGGATCGCAAGCAGACGTCGTGGCTCGGGCTCGATGACGCGCTCACACAGATTCAGGACCGGCGCAAGATCTACGAGAAGAACATGCTTGAGTTGGAGTGGTCGAAGTGCTACGCGTTCAATGAACTCGCGCGGCACGGATGGGGCGCGTCAGAACAACAATATGCGCGATACCACCGGCGTTTACAGGAACTGCATTCCGAGCAGCGCGCCGAGAGAATCGCGTTCTGGAAGGACGTGTCCATGCTCAGGCGGTCGCTTCCCGAGGTCATCCAGCAGTACCTGTCAGCTTACCGAAAGATGGAGATTCTCGGCGACGATGGAGGTGATTCGGAATGATCTCTCGAATCCAAGACCTGTGCCGCAAACTCCGTCCCGTTCTCGGCCGACGGATCGATCGACTGTGGTCGGTCTACATGGCGGAATCCGATCCCGGAGGGCGCGCGGAAATCGAGCAGACCTTGGAGCTTCTGGCCGCGCGACACCTGGGCCATACCTTTGAACCCGATCGCTCGCCATTCCCGCCTCCAACCAAGTCCTTCGCAGCAGCCGGAGATGTCATGCTCGGCGCTGTCAGTTACGGCAAACGGACAATGTACCCGTTCAGCCTGAAAAGCGCCCGACTCAAGGAGCACATTCTGGTAGCCGGACGAAGCGGTTCCGGCAAAACGAACCTCACCTTTATTCTCATGCGCGGGATCATCGAGCGAGGCATCAGGGTCTTGGCTCTCGATTGGAAGCGCGGCTACCGTGATCTACTTTCACTCCATCCTGATCTTCGTGTCTATACGATCGGGCGCAACGTCGCGCCGTTACGATTCAATCCACTGATTCCGCCGCCCGGCTGCGAGCCGAACGTCTGGATCAAGCTCATCGTCGACGTCATCGCCTCCGCCTATTTCGGCGGCGAAGGCGTCATAAGCCTCTTGGTCGCCGGCATACACCGACTCTACCAGGACGGAGGCATATACTCGCGCTCGCCCAAACGTTGGCCGACAATTGCGGATCTGCTCGAATGGCTACGCAACGAGAAGCTCAGAGGCCGTGCGGCCATGTGGCAGGCGTCCGCCGAGCGAATCCTGCTAGCCATGACCTACGGCGAATTCGGCGCCGTCGTCAATACGCAGAACAACGATCATGTCCAAGAGCTTCTCAAGCACAACGTCGTGCTCGAGATGGACGGTCTGTCGAGTAACTCGGACCGGACCATGTTCTCGGAGGCACTCACGCTCTACTTGTACCGGTTCCGCCTCGCCAAGGGCCCACGAAGCCGGCTGACCAACCTGATCGTTCTCGAGGAGGCGCACAACCTCTTACTTCAACGCGGGGCCGAAGCACGCGAGTCCATCCTAGAGACGAGCATCAGGATGGTCCGGCAGTACGGTCTCGGTTACGTCTTCGTCGATCAATCAGCCTCACTGCTCAGCAAAGTCGCCTTTGCCAACTCTTATGCGACGATCGCCCTCAGCCAGAAACTGCGTAGTGACGTACAGGCGATTGCATCAGCCATGAATCTGACAGACGAACAGAAGCAGGCGTTAAACACGCTCCCCATCGGCACCGCGGCCGTCCGGCTAGCCGACGAACATCCCGAGCCGTTCCTAATACAAGTGCCCCGATGTCCCGTAAACGAAGGATCGGTAACTGACCAAGCCGTTAGCGAGCGTATGGCTGCCTATCACACCGATTCCGCGGCTACCGCAGCTTGGCCTGATTATCAAGGAGCGGTCACGCCGATTCCAGGCGCGGATAGGAATAGAATTGAAGAATCATCCCACCCACCATCCCCCGAGAATGAACCAAGGAAGATTCCGGACTCATCTCAGACGCCGGAATCTTCCCTTGCTAGGCAGGAAGACCAGCCACCCACACAGGAACCGGAGATGTCCCGCGAGGCCGTTCGGTTCCTTGCCGATGTCGCCGCGCGGCCACTATCGACGACAGTATCTCGCTACCAACGCCTTCACTTCTCCCGCCGGAAGGGAAACGCCATCCGGCAGGACCTTGACAAGGCCGGGCTTATTGAAGCCGTGGCCATCGCAACACGCTCCGGCCAGGTTGTGCTCTATCAACTTACCGACGCAGGCCGAGTGGTCTGCAATGATAACGGAATCGACGCCGGGCCCGCTCCACGCGTCAGCCTGGAACACCGGTATTGGGTCCGCAGGGTCGCCGATTACTTTGAAAACGACGGCTACGCCATCACGCACGAATACACGATCGAAGGAAACGGCGCCGTCGACCTTGTCGCTGAGCGTCGTGACGAGCGCGTCGCCGTTGAGGTCGAGACCGGCAAGTCCGACATTAGAACCAACATAATCAAGATTCGCAAAGCCGGATTCAGCCGACTTGTTCTGATGGCAACGTCACCTTCGGCAGTCAGTGCATGTAGGAGGGCGCTCGACGACCTTAGCCCCCAATCGTCACGAGAAGTTGAGTGTCTCACCTGGCTGGATATCTCATGAACCAGGAGCGTCCCATGCGGATCACTGTCGCGATCTTGGCGGAGCGAATACCTGATCCAGCTTTCCATAGGCCCTGGTCAGTCGGGCGATCAGGTCCTCATGATCATACGGCGGCATGTACCTCGTGCCGTCCGTTTGTGGGAGAGGAGTATCGTTCCTTGCTAATCGACCGCTCGCGTGAGCGCGGTACGCCAGACCAACGGAAGGCACGATTCCGAGCAGCAGCTCCGGGTGCCGACAGACGTAAGCCACGCCGTAACGATCCAGCATGTGCTCTGCGTTGAGATATGCAGCGCGGTCCGTGCCGGCACCGCGGAGTGCGCCCTGCTGAACGTACCGACCGTCGGGGTTCATCGGGAATCACCCTCCGAATATGCCTTTGCCAGATCCTCTGCGATGCTGGCTAACTTTCGCTCGGTACGGTTGATGATCTTGAAAAGTTTCTCGTTGTGCGCCTGGAGCTTCTCGGCGTCCTCCAGCAGCTCGGCAAGCTGGCGGTAGTCATACTTGGCGGTGGCCCGCTGCGCCTCCAGCGTGAGCTCCTTGATTCGGCGCTCGTATTCCGCCACCGCCGCATCCAGTCGTTCGAGTCTCTTGTCCAGATGCAATTCATGATAGCGCGCAGAGAGTTCGCGAGAGGCTTTCTTCCGCGCGGGCGCGGGCAGCTTTCTGACGATGTGGCGAAGCTCCTGGATCCGCGTGACATGCCCTTCGCGCACATGATGTGCCCGTTCTCGCAGCCGTGCGAGGCGCTGAGTGAGCCAGCCTTCTGCGGGAAGGACTCTGCGAAGTTGTTCGAGAATGTGCGGCCCTTGCTGAGGATGCTGGACGAACACGTCGGTCTCCTTGCGAAGCCCGAACAGGGCGCTCCCGATCCTCTCGCCGACACGACGATCTTCGTACAGATCGCGCATATCGTGACGCATCTCGGCCAACTCCGGTTGAACCGAAGGGGGAATGAAGTGACCAGGCGGTCCCCGCCCGTGCAGATGAACAAGAAAGGCGACGATCCCGACTAGCATTCCAACGATCGCCAGGGTCTGAACGATCTCCGCCGCAATGGGCCAGTCAAAGCCCAGAACCCATGCCACGAGTATGCTGGCGCCGAAGGCGATGCCCGCGCCCGCCCAGGATCCGCCGGTCTGACGAATGCCCTGAAACATGATCATGGCCAACAGGATGACGGCAAAACCTATCGCGATCGGCCCTAGGTTGCGTACCGACCAGCCGCGCTGGTGTTCCCACCACACCAAGCCGATGGCTAACGCAAGTCCGACGGCCGCCGACATCGCCACGGCAGGCCTCTGATGATCGAAGCGCTTGCCCAGTACCGCGTAGCAGAGCGCCGTGAAGAAAGTGAATGCGAGAACGAAGTCAGGAAGTAGTGATTCAGCGAAAGATCTGATTGGAAGGGTCGAGAGCGGGTTTGCGAAGCTCATGAGACCTACGTGGGAGGCCGCTTTTATATAGTTTGCGGTCCGTCATACGCGTGCGCCCTCCGGGTAGCCGCCCGCCGGTCGACATGCTTCTATTGATCGCTGTGGCGGCCAGGGCGCTAGATCTCGCGCCAGGGAGAGTGCCGTTCCACTGGAACCTATATTATATATGTATATATCTTCTACTTCTTACTACTACTACACAGAGACTACGCTTATAAACCTAACCCCGCTGGCCCAATGAGCAGTCACCACTCGTCAGCGGTAACGCGAAGCGGCACACGTTATGCCAGGCCCAGACGTTCCACTGGAACGCTACTCTGGGTGGCAAGCGAAGCATTTATATACCAGCTGTTCCACTGAACGCATGTGGAGGTGGTTTTCCAATGGAACCAGCAACCGTGCGCAACAAGATACTCAGCCAGATTCGGCACATGGCCAAGAGTGCAATCATCAAGAACCAGCGTTTTTTGGATGACGAGCAGCTCATCCGTTCCGAACAACTCGCCGTACTGGAGGAGATCTTCAACGCCAACGTGCGCGACGCGGAGATCCAGGAACTCAGCAGCCATTTCGCAGGCATCCTGCGCGGTGATCACCCGTGCCATCTCGCCATCTGGGGCAAGACAGGCACTGGCAAGACGCTCACGCTCAGTTTCTTTCTCAACCTGCTCGCCGAAATGGCCCGCGCCAAGAGCGTTCCTATGCGCCATGAACAGCTGGACGTGTCGACGCCGCGGCCGTGCTTTCGAGCGCTGAACGATCTTGCTTGCTTGCTCGGCGCGAGCAAGCGTTACAAGAAGGGCATCTCATTGGAGGAGCTGATGCTCCGAATCGAAGCGAAGCTGGCAGGCTATCACGGCTACCTGATCCTGTTCATCGATGAAGTCGACAACGTGCGGCGTGATCGCGACACTTTCCTGACCTTCCTGGTGCGCCGGCTTCCGCAGCGCATCAACGCCAAGCTCATCCTCGTTTTCGCATCGAACCGGCTCAACTGGCCGGACAATCTGGACCCGCGCGTCAAATCCTTCCTCAGACTCAATGAACTGATTTTCAAACCCTACGACGCCGTCGATCTCCAGCACATCCTGCGCATCCGTGTCGAAAAGGCTCTGTGCCCCAACAGCATCGAACCCGGGGTCATCGAAAAAATCGCAGCGATGGCGAGCCAGGACCACGGTGATGCCCGAAAAGCCGTTACGCTCCTGGCGCGAGGCGCCTATGTGGCTGAGAAGGCCGGCAGCCGCCTCACGATTGACATCGTCGATGCTGCGGCGGCCGAGCTCGACCGAGACCGTTATCTTACCCTCCTTCGATCGGCGCCTACCCAGCTGCAGGCCGCGATGGCCGCAGTGATCGAAGCCACGCGCCGGTCCAACGGATCCCCTATTGGGACCGGCGAAGCTTATGATGCTTACAAGCGGTTCTGCCGAGAGGTGGGAGTGCGCTGGATGACCGGGCGAGCCTTCGGGGACCTCCTCGCAGAGCTCGACATCTACTCCTTCATTCGCAGCCGCGTACTCTCCCGTGGTCGATACGGCCGCTCGCGCGAAATCACCATTGATTTGCCTCAGGAATTGGTGGAGAAAATCCACGGCGCCATCAACATGAACTTCGTCGTCCGCGGATGACCCAGCACGCGCCCATGCCAAGCAGGAGTACGGGCTCGTTATCGAACCCGTTCCTCCTCGATGACCTCGGCCACCTCATCCTTCGGCTCCTTGGCCTCTGATGGTTTCTCGATCATTGCCTCGAACGCCTTCTGCAGTACGTAAATCGCCAACGGTATCTCGTTTCTCGAGAAGCTCTGAGAACTCTGCCAGTTCCCCGCTGAGTCCTTGTAGCGCCTGTTCACCGACGCCTTCAGAATCGTGCCGGGCTGCCCGTTGAGCTGCACTCTGTTTTCCCATAGCGCGCCTTCAACCTGGCCCGCTCGGAATCGTTGTACCGGTTCGTTGTTTCTCATTTTGAATACCTCGTGGCCCACCGTCTTCCGCGGCGAGCCTCTTCGCACCCCGTAGAAGAGGCATCGATCGCGTCTGCTCTATCGCCAGCTCGATCTCTTGCTGAATCCCGTGGTCCACCATGAATTCATAAGCCTCCTTGAGCACGTTGATGGCCAATGGGATTTCTTGCCTTGAAAAAACACGTGAACTCTTCCAATACCCATCCTGATCCCGGTAGTAGCGTCTCACTACGGCGCTCAACGTGCTCCTGGGCGCACCATCGATCAACGTCACTTGTTGCCAGATCACGCTGGATACGTGGTCCGAATGAAATACTCGCATCGGTTGTTTCGTCTCCATATTCATCACCTCAAGACCCGCCGTCTGACGCGGCAGGCCTCTTCGCGCCAGCTTGAAGAGGCCCTGACGCACGCCAGAGAAACTATCCGTCCCCATCATCCTGAACCTTCCGATGCGCGGCGCGACGTAGCCCTTGTATTCTTCTTCGGAGCTTACTTGCCCGCAGATACCACCGGGCATACGACCACCGATTGAAGTCCTCGAAGTCGTCGAGATCCACATGATCCACCTGTATGAGCCTCAGTACTTCTGCTCGATCCTCGATGCTCAGTCGTTCTCCAACGATGCCGAGCATGCTCAAGGCGTCTCTGAGTTCCTCCTGAAGCTCGTGTGCCAAGCGAAACGTCGAAACGCACGCAGGTCTATGCCTGGCGAAATCGACGGTGCCGAACGGTCCCCAGTCAAGCTCGTTGTTCTCGTCGATATTCGGCCGGATTACAGGGCGACTCCTTCT
Organism: Phycisphaerae bacterium; assembly: GCA_024102815.1. Classification (NCBI taxonomy): domain Bacteria; kingdom Pseudomonadati; phylum Planctomycetota; class Phycisphaerae; species Phycisphaerae bacterium. The sequence continues at coordinate 18,646 of JAGFJJ010000063.1, read as the reverse complement.
GATCGGAATGGCCAGTATCGGACCCCACTCCTCGAGCAAGACCTGTCGCTCAAGCTCTGCAGGATCCGCCAACTCCTCGTCCTCCAGCCCTGGCACGCTACCGTATCCCGTATCGCGCTCCACCGTCAGCAGCGCCGACTCTGGTACCACCACTCCGTCTTCAATCCACACTTCGTCTGTTTTCATCTTGGACTCCTCCAGGCGCCCCGATCATGCGTCGGTTCGCTCGAAGGCCCGCGAACCGACCAGGATTGCGCTCACTCAGCTCAGTGCACGCCGGCGACGGGGCAAACCAGTCAAGCGGACTGCTCGATAAGCGTTTAGGGCTAAGGCTTTAGCCATGCCCGACCCACCGACTCGGTGGGAAAGCGCTTACGATGAGGGGTCTGCGTGGAGCCCCGTCGCAAGAGTTGCGTGCATTTCGCGCGAGAGACGGTCTGATTCGGGCATGGCCACTTACTGCCAGCGCTCGCCCGCAATACGCAACCGATCCATGAATGCCTCGGCCTCCGCCATCGCCGTGAGTTCCCGTCTCACCGCTTCCTGCTCGTCGAGAGGGAGAAGGTCATCCAGACCGAAACACCGGAGCAGTTCTTCATGCGTCGCCGACAGCCCCTTGCCCTCATTTCGTAGATACTCGACGATTGCCCTTAGCTTGTATGGATTCATTCTCAACGCCTCCGAACGATAACCGCTCCTCGGCGGTTCGCTCGATCTTGGGCGAACCGACGGGAGGCGAAGATGTCCAAGCGCGGCCAGCAGCGGCACCCTAGCTAGCTTTCCAGGCCCGTAGTCGTTCCCGATGTGTACGAGGTCGCGCATGAAACAGCAGTCAGCCCCTCGCCGCGCTCCTCGGCCAATCCCTGTTGGTCCATGATCCTGACCCTCGATGCCGGCGCAACCAAGATCCCTCCATCACAACCAATAGTCGCTTTTTGTTGCAATCGCTAACCTCGCTGATCACAGAGATTTACCGTTGCCGCGCCTGTATCAAAAAGTGCGCACGTGAAACCCGCTCAAGTCATTTTGTTGCAGGATTTGTGCGCGCGTCCGTGCGGCTATCTGAAGGTCGCTGCAGAACATGTTACTCCAGCAGCGGACGATGCGGAAACCGTCAGTCGCCGATGTACCTATGGTTGCGGATGACGGGAGTCCACACTTGGTGCCAGTGCGCGGCGGTGGTCGGGTCGGCGCCGGCGTCGGCGAGGATGACGTTTCGCAAGACCAGGTCGCGATCTACTTGCAGGATCGCGCCTTGCCAACCTCCAGGGGGCTCGTCGGCGCGTCGATCCGCGCAGACGTTGAACCATGGAGCCCCGTTCTCGACATCGGCGAGCACACGCTCGACGCATCCGATCGTCACGACTTGTTGGGCAGGCGGCATTACCGGGTCGGTTCCACCATCGGGAATGTAGACACTCTTGTTGGAAGGAGCGTTGAGAAAAGCGTAAGCGTAGGGATTGGCACCCTGTAAGTCCTCGGTTTCCGGGACGCGTGGAGGCCCGACGCCGTCCATCTTCCATGGGTCAAGCACCATTAGAGCCCTCACGCGCCCAAACGATGTCCGAGGCGCGTCCTCAGCCGCCCGGACCTTGTAAGGCCTCGACGCATACTCCGTGCCTGCTGCGTTGAAGCCATCCAGTTTGTTGTTTGCCCCCGTGACGACAAGCGCCGGATGGTCTGGCCCGAAGAATCCATCGACAACCTGCAAGCCGTTCAACTGGCCCAAATGCCAAAACGTGGAAAGAATGCCGCCCGTTCGTGGATCGAGGATCGTGACGCGAGATGGATACTCGTAGGCATCTGATGCAACAACGACTATCTCGTCGCCATCTTCACCGTCGAGGTTGGCTGTTGCTATTGCGGCGACTTTCCAGGCCTTTGGTGGACCACAATCCCGCCAGCGACGGCTCGAGGACACGTCCCAGCGATTCAACTCTTCTCCCTTGTCGTTGAACAGGAAAACATTATGACCCTCGACCGGTACACGCACGGCAGCCACAATTGCCTGCGTACCGGCGTTTCTCAGCGTGAGCTTGTCAACCACGACGCGTTGGGCGCTGGGTGGAAACGCGTGCAGCACTTCGGGGTCGCTTTGGGCTTCGCGCCATGCCAGGACCACGGTTGGGCGAGACTCGTCGACCTTAACGGTCTCAACGCCTCTCGTTTCAGATTCTGTGACGCTCGACAAAATGCTGACGATCGAGGCGAGCACAAGTATCCCAGCCGCCACCGGCAACCATCGTCGCCGGAGCAGCCGAGGTATTGAGCGCGTAGGGTCGGTCTTCGACAGATCGTGGACAATGCTGTCCATTCCCGCGTATCGCTTCTCAAGGTCCCGAGCCATCGCCCGTTCGACGATCTCGATCAAGCGGCGCGAGGCATCGGGGCGTAACTCGGAAATCGGCCTGGGCATCCCCCTTCGCACTTGTCTCACAATGTCCGCGCGCCATGCATCCGCGTCGGCCTCCTCGCTTACGTACGGAGGTTGACCCGCAAGCATCTCGTACATGGTCGCGCCGAAACTATAAATGTCCGCCGCAAACGCCTCCTCCTTACCGTTTATCATCTGCGGAGACATATACTGCGGGGTTCCTCCGCGCGATCGCTTGAGACTCCCCCCGGCGCTGTAATTGGTCGAAAAGTCTCGCGCTAAGCCAAAATCCGAGATACAAACCGACTCGCCGTCGTCCGTCATCAGTAAGTTGGCGGGCTTGATATCCCCGTGCTTGATGCCAAGCTTATGGGCATGTTGGATCGCCGTCGCAGCTTGCCAAGCGAACCGCACAAACGTCCGAACCGGAAGTCGGCCGTGCACTTTTATGAGTTGCGCGATGTTCCCACGCTTGAAGTACGGCATCACGATGAACGGCGTCGCTTCCGAAGGATGCGACACATCAAGCACCGGAACGATGAAACTATGGTCTAGGTGTTGAAGCGTCTGAATCTCGCGACTGAAATGGCTCGCGGCCTCAGTCTTCGCGAGGTCAAGTCGAACTGTCTTCAGCGCGACATAGCCCTCTTCCTGTTCCAGCACGTCTCGCGCGAGGAACACGACGCCCATGCCACCGCGGCCGATCTCACCATGCAACTCGTAGTCGCCGATCCGGGGGAGCTGTCCCGGCACCTTCGGTCGATCGACAAGACCCGAGCCGTAAAGGGCCTCCTCGGGTATGGCGGACACAACCACGTCCATTTCATCGGACGCGGAACGTGCGCCGCCTCCGTCAGTCTCCTTCTGAATGCGTTCCTTGCTCAGGCCCATCAGCGCCTCCGAGTTTGCCTAAAGCCTCACGCAAGATCGATGCCACGTCTGGGGAGATCCAAGACTGAGCCAGAACGGACGCAATGTTCTGGCGCACTTCCGCTTCGCTGAGTTTCGTGATCGATACCCCACAGCGCGTCAGGGCCGTCGCAATGCTCAGTACGTAAAGCAGCTTCGCAATTTCCCGCGGTAGCTCTGCGTCCGGGTGAGCCAAGTTTCGCTGTGCAAACTGCTTGATGATCCGGAGAAGCTCAATTGGCGGCATCGGGTGAGTAAAGACATCGCCGTAGCTTTTGACCAGCAGGTGTTCCGCATCACAGAGCAATGAGAGCCTGCGTGCGGACGCCGCCGACTGGCCACCTAGATCCGTCTGAAGGGGGGAGCGCCACTGATGATCGAGAATAGCGCTCAATTCTTCTGGATGCCACACTCGTTCTTTGTCGAAATCCGGATCAAAGAACGAAGCCACACTGTCCGCGTCACTATTCTTGGCCTGTCCAGCCATCGCTCACTCCTCGTCTTTATTGTCGGACGCAGGACCACCAGGTCGATCCCGTTTCAATGATTGCCAGAGATCGTCGCGCTCCGAAACAGTGTCCGCGCTTCCGGCATACTCAGAGAGTATTTCGTTAATCGTCGTCGCGAGCATCCGCTTGCCTAACGTCGCCGCTTTCTGCGCGACCGCCGGCGTCGCAAACCCACACTTCTTCACGAGCTCTGGGTACAGTACCATGGGCTTGCCCAGGAACGGCCGTAGGAATCGCGCTTTGAGGATCTCCCACGCTCCCCGTTGCCCGGCCGACGTTGACCACTCGCACTCGCGTTTGAGCCGTCGTAGCGCACGCCCCAATACTTGCCGGGCCCAGGCAACGTCGAACGCATCAGGCCCAGTGCCAAGTGGTTGATCGAAGCGTTCGTCCAGACCGTATGATTGGGGGCGCCTCTTTTTTTTCCGTAGGTTGTCGATGCAATAGCGATCGAGTGATTTCCTGAAATACGCCCGGAATCGCCTCCCCGGGCCGGGTTGATAGAGCCAGATCATGTTGCCGGTCACAAATTTCTCGACCAGGAAATCGCTGACGATGTCGTCAGCCTCGGTTCGGAGCGCACCGAACCTGCCCCGAACATATCTGCATGCCGCTGGGCGGTAGATTCGAAACAGCTCGCCCAGCGCTCTCGCTCCGGCTTCGCCACCGTGTCGGGCCTGGTCGAACAATGTTGCCGGTGTCGTATCGAACATATCGTCCTCACAGAGCTAATACGGTCGGATTCTACCGCGCCACCGCAGGTCCCGGAAACGGCGTTTGTTCGGGTGTCGATTCCACCCTGTGCGATACGGTTGGAGACCGAATCGCCCTCGAAATCGAGGCGCCCGCAGGACGGCGACGGGCCCACCTGGTGACTCCGGTGGCCGCCTCACGGCGGCCTGCTGTTCTGGGCCGATCGCTCGACGTACGAATAGTGAGGCGTTTGACGTCAATTCGAAGCACCCGACTAACCCCGCCGGAAGCGCGCCCTCAGGAATCTCCTCCTTTTCGGAAACAGGCCGGTGGCGCGAGGACCGTCCGACGTACAGCCCATCAGAGTGAAGCAGTCGCATTCATCAGCCAATACGGAGCAAACGAAATCATGAAAGGCCTCTATACTCCCGCGTCGGTCCGATCGAATCAGTCTTTTGACTTGTTGGCGACTGTCGGCGCCGCCGCACGGTCGCTTTACGGATCGAAGACCGTTGCGAGTGCTTCATCGCAACAAGCAAATTGGCTTGCCTCCATTCTGGCATCCAACGATCAGAGGCGTATCTACCTCAATGAGAAGCTGGCAAGCGACGTGTTCCTGCATGTCGCGATGAACCACGACCCCGTTTATGCCGACGCTATGCCCTTAATGCTCGGCGTGAACGGAGTATTCGGCTGCGGCAAGACTGTCAGCGTTCGCGAGACCCTTCTGAGGATCGGTTGTGAACTCATCGAGATCCACGCCGCCGAATTGGAGAGTCCGCACGCCGGCGCTCCTTCGCAGCTAATCCTCGCGAGATACGTCGAAGCATCCAAGCGTCAAATGGACACTGACCGTCCCCACGTAATCGTGATGGATGACGTTCACATGGCGCTCAGCGTCGGTCCGCGAACTACCAACACCATCAACACACAGTTGGTTCAGGCAGCCCTGATGAACATCTGCGATAACGCCCACCAAGTATCCGGTGTGCGCACTGAGCGTATTCCGATCATCACGACCGGAAACGACTACTCGGGAATCTACGGCGCACTAATACGGGCCGGGCGCATGCACGTCGTCAGCCACGAGTTGTCCGCCGAGGACCGAGCGCGAATCGCAATCCACATTCTCCGGGGTTTCATGGCTCCTAAGCAAGTGGTCGGCCTCGCGTTCGATCATCCGGATTGGGAGCTCGCCACGTTTCAGCAGCTCAAGGCCATGTTGCAGAGGCGTAGCTTCAATCGACGCCACGCGAACAAGCCGGCCGATCGGATTCTTCGCGACCTGATGTCGCAAGGTCCAATCGCTGGGTCGAATGGCATATGCCAAGAGGGTTGCACAAAAGAGGACATCGATGCGGCCGTCAAGGCCGTCGTGGACGAAGCTGCGTCGAAGCGGGATTTCACGCGTGCTGGGCACACGACCAAAGAACCCGAGAGAGGGTACAAGGAACCAATCAATGACAATGACACAGACCCTCACACAGACCGGACTCCGGCTTCAATTGGTGGCGCTGGAGATGCAAGGCATGATAGCAAGGAGCGTCAATTCCCGGATCCTGCACGACATTGTTGACTATTGCGTGCCCCAGCGTCTTTTGCGCTCCTTTACGATCTGGGCCCAGCGTGGCAACGACGGCCTCATGCGGCTCAACGTGCGAATCGATTACGACGAAAACGATCGCCAGATCGAGCTGACCGGCGATGGGCTTCCATCGGGCATCGCAGGATCCTGCGTCATCGAAAGCGGTGCCCCCGGAGTGGACGGGACGAACCGAGGGCGCTCTCATGTGTGCCTAAGCATCAACAAGGCGATTGATCTTTTCGTCAAGACCGCGAAGGACCGGGGGTTGTATCTCACGTGGGACGTGAGTTTCACAGACCGGCACGAGGAACTCTCCAAGAAGTTCGGCTTTAGCAGGGGAGGCGGCACCAACAAGTTCCGCGATCTGACAGTTGGCGCGCCATTGACGAAGTTCACGTGCTCGAGACTGGTGGAATTGGAAGTGACCGCGGCGATCGCTCCCGATACTCCGGATGACTCGGCCACTCATCCCAAAGAGTGCGACGAATGACGGGGGACCGACCAGCGTCAGGCGGGCCAAGCATGCCCGAAAAGGCGACGACGTATGCCAGCGGAGACCGCGCCCGGGCCTGACAAGAGGAGAATTCGATGATTGCAACGACAACCATGACGCAGGTGGGGCTTCGGCTGAAACTTCTCAGCCTCGAGATGCAGAGTCTCAACGACCGCAGCCTCAAGGACAAGTTGCTCAACGAGATCATCGCCTTTTGCGTGCCGCACAGGTACCTGCAGGGCTTTACCGTATGGGGCATGGATGGTGGCGATGCGCACATGCGGCTAAACGTGGAGATCGACTACGACGAACATGATCGCCAGGTCAAGATCCACGGTGATGGACTTCCTGAAGGAATCGAAGGCACGTACAGCGTTGGGTTGGCTCCACCCAGCAGCAACGGTCAGGGGCCTTCGCATCCGAAGACCTGTCCCTACATGGGAAAGGCGCTCGACCTGTACCTCAACCTGATCAAAGACCAAGGCTTGCGCCTTCATTGGACGGTCCGGTTCCGTGAGAATCGCGCCGAGATGTGCGAGAAGTTCGGCCTGTGCGCCGCGGTGATTCATGATTGCACAGGAACTGGGACGCCCAGCACGATCACCAGCGTCGACTTTCCCGAAATGACCATGACTGGATTTGTTAGTGAAAGGATTGTTCCGGCCGAGTAATGCGCACACGAGCGAGGGACCATTAGCGTCTGAAGCTCGAACAGCATGAAGGAAAAACCATGGATACCGATAACGCTGTGAAGCTTGTGAACATGTTGGAGCACCTGGCAGAGGACTTCCCATCGCAGCCAGAGTGGCTGGACTTAGCGGCTCGCGTACGGGAAGAAATGAACCTCACTGATCGGTCGCCGCGTGAAATCAAGCCTCCACGTCAGAAACCCGCTGCAGCTAGGGACGAGAAGTGTTTCGTCTGCGCGATCGAGCTGGCGGTGAGTGATACATCCATGTGTGCGGGTTGCGCGGACCTGTACAGTACGGTGAGCTCCCGAGTCGTGCGTGGTGCTTGCAGTTGCGGTCATCCCCCGACCGGCCGAAGGGCCTTCATTTACGGCAAGGGACGCACCGAACAGACACTCTGCGGGCCAAGCTGTGTAAAGGCTCATTTTCGAGAGGCGTTTCGGGTCTTCCTGGGAGAACGGGCATGAGATTCCCATCAGAGAACAGCGAGACGCTGAAACATGGCAACGAGGGCGATCCACGCTTTCAGCGCGTCGCGCATTTGGCCAGGCAGATCAAGGGCCTTTCTGAGCCTACCCGAACGACGATTCTGCACCTCGTGGAATTCAACAAAAGGCAGGCCCCGGCGCGCAACCAAGCTGCGCGAGTGGATGAGAGACGTGCGACGTCAACACAGGTATCCGAGTCGAACGGCTCTAATTTCGGACACCGTTGCGTGAGCGACCGCCTCAAACGTATCGAGCAACAGCTTAACGCAGTCTCCAAGACATACCGCGCGCTTAACAAGTTCACAGCTCACGGTGCTACAAGCGGTCCGGCGGACGCCGACGGCGAAACCATGCTGTAGATTCGAGTGCCCCAGCCATGGAAGAACTGTTCTGCTACAATGTTGCCGCGATTCCAGACGCCGGAGATCCGGTAAACCGGGCCATCGCCGCGGGGGATGTCATCCGGGGGATACGTGAATGTAACGAGCACTTGCTGCGCACTCTCGTTACCTATCCGCCTCGCGCGGCGACGCTGGCGTTCCGTTGGGTATTCTCTCCAGCACCGAGCCCTGCGGAACGGCAAGGGCGCCTGGCGATCATGCTCATCGTTCGCGCCCAGGACGCAAACCTGGCTCGAAACCTCCGAGTGCTTATCGAATGTTCGGATTTGAAAGCGTACTACGGGCTACGATCTGGGCAGCCCCGAAAGCCACCCGTGCGTTACGGCGCGAGTTGTGATATCACCCGGCCAGAGCGTTCGATTCGGCCCCTTCACTCGGTGGACCTAAACCCGGCGATTCCTCCACGGTATTATTCATGTCATACGTTCAATCCGAGGTCGACCAATGACTGTCTCTTGCTAGATCGCGTCTTGGACCGCATCGACGAACCCGTGATGCTCGAGGTGGCCCTGGAGCCCGTCGATCTTTCAGGCGAGAATCTCCTTCACACCCGCAGTATCGCACAGCTTCAGTCCGTGAATCGAACCCACGAGCTCGACGCCGAGGACGATCTACTCGCTGTCGACCCATTCGAGCCCGGCGCCTATCCTCGCAATGGCAACCTGACCGTCATTAAGCCCCTGCGCCGGCGCGATCCAATCGCTGACGACATCCTGCGCCAGCGACGTCGGTTTCACGAGACACTTGGCGCGCCGCATCTGCACTTTCACCTGCGAGCCTTCGCGCAGACCCGGGCGGTCGCGCAACTTATGGCTTCGGTCATTGCAGAATCGGCCTTCGAGGACGGCAGTTACGCGTTGTGGCCTTGTGAGCCAGACTCGGAGTGCTTTCCGCAGATGCTCGACGCGACCGAGCGCGGAGCGGTCTTCGCGCAGCCAACGTTAGACCGTGTGTTCGGCCAGCATGCCGCGCTCTACGGAGGGTTCGCCATGCTCGGCCACGTCGCCACTGTGGATGAGCTACTCAGCGCTTTTGCGATACCCGTAGCCGGGCGCGGCCAGTTGCGCTGCCTCCGCAAGAACACCGAACCGGCGCCCGTACCGTACGAGCACTTTCTGATCCTCGGACACGATGAGTGAATCATGACGCTTAAGATCGATCTAACCGAGAACTGCGTGCCTCGCGGTATCGACCTCGGAAACCTCTGCAAACACATGTTCGTCTGCGGGACGCCGGGAGGCGGTAAAACGACGGCTCTTCTGGCCATGCTTGTCCAGCTGTTCGATCGAGGTATCCCCTTCATCGTCATTGAGGCAGCAAAAACGGAGTATCGCCTGGTCAAGAGGCTGCGTAAGTGCGGCGAGCCGGCTGGCGAGGCGCTCGCCGAATGCCTTCAGATTCACACGCCGGGTGTCGAACGCCTGGCGCCGATGCGATTCAATCCACTGTGGCGGCCAGGCGGGGTCGATCTGGACGAGCACATTGACCAGCTTCTTCGCTGTTTCAAAGCCTCCATGCCGTTGTTCGATCCGCTTCCCGCGATCCTCGCCGAAGCCGTCGAGGCGGTTTACGAGCAGTATCCGGACGAGGAGCGCCCACCCACGATTGATGATTTGGTCGAAGCAGCGCGGCGCATTCTCACGAACAAAGGTTACTCCCAAACCGTGCAATCAGATTTTCACGCCGCACTTGAAGTCAGGCTGGGATTGCTCGCGCGCCGAACGGTCGGACGAAGCCTGCGCAGCAAAGAGTGCATCCCGGACGTCGCCCAGCTTTTGGCGTCCTTTTCAGTCATCGAGCTGGATCCCCTCGAGAGCGAAGTCAAGTGCCTGCTGACACTCTTCCTGCTCACCGCCATCCACCGACACATTCGCAAGCATCCACGAAGCGACGATACACGCAGCACCTATCCACGGCTGGTCATCGTGATCGAAGAGGCGCACAACATCGTGGGGCGCAGCACGGACACCCAGGCAAGTGAATGCCAAACCGATACCAAGGCGCACGCAACTGAACTCATCTGTCGGATGCTGGCCGAGTTCCGCGCGCTCGGCGTTGGCCTCATTCTGGTCGACCAATTTCCGTCGCTGATGGCGCCGCAGGTGATCAAAAGCACCGGCACCAAGCTGGCGTTCCGCCAGGTCGATCGCGAGGATCGAGAAACGCTCGCTGATACGATGCTGTTCGGCGATCTGGAGTACGAAGAAATCGCGCGGTTGCTGCCGGGGCAGGCATTCCTGTTCTCCGAGGGCTACCACCGCGCTCATCAAATCCGCACGCCCAACGTCGCCAAGCTGCTGAATCTCCCTTATCCCCCTGTTACGGAACGGCTGGCAGCACTCGTTGGCGACCAGCGTTGGTTCAGGGATGGCGCCATCCGACGCGCCGCTGACGTCCTGTCAAGATCTCGTTCAGCTCTCGATCGCTACCGGGAGCAGAAGGACCAGGCCTACAGGCAGGTCAAGGGGCTTCTCCGGCAGTGGCCCGCGCTCAATAGGATCACGAACGGCCCAACGCAGCTTGAAGCATGCCGCGATCTGGCGGCCAAGCTCCGGGGCGTGGGCGGCCGAATCACGGCGGCGTTCGAACGTCTCGAACGCGGGCCCCGCGCTGAGGTACAAGCGCTCATCGTCCCTTCCGGGAACCGCGGTGAGCAGCTCGAGAAGCTGAGGCAGACCCAGCTTCATGAGTTCGAACATGAGATCAACCCCGATACCAGCCGGCTGAGAGGTTTTATTGACCAGAGAGTGGCGCGGCTGACGCGCTGCGTATCTCAAGAGGAGGAATGATCATGGCCAGAGGTAACAGAAACAGCAGGAGTCGTGGAGACATCACCGAGACGGTCGAAAAGCACGACCAGGAATACAAAGAGAAAACCGAAGCGCTGGAGCGAGATGCTGAGGATCACCGTGTGGAATCTGAGGTGATCGATGGTATGGAGGCCGGCGGGACCAGCGAGGGCGTGGAGGAGGTGACAGCGTCTCTCCAGGAGGCGAAAGAAACAACAGAACAGGAGTTCGCCGACGATGGTGCTGCCCTCGAGCAGGCGCAAGGAGAGGGGGAGGAATTCGAGGGAGAATTGAAGGAACGCACCGAATCCGATGAGGGGGATCTCCAGAAGATCGGCGACGCCCGTCAGCAAGTGCACAGCGATTCGGCGACCAGCCGAATCGAGCAGGCTGAATCCGAAACGCGCGAAGACATCGAGTTTTTGCAGGGCGAAGAAGAGCGGAGCCGGCAATCGCGAGAAAACGCCCAACAACAGCATGAGCAACTGAAGCAAATCGTCCAAGGAACAGGAGGTTGACATGTACCGGGCGCCGAACATTAGCGGGGGCGATTTGATCACGCGGGCGCTGGAAGGTGCGGCCGAGCTGCGCAAGGACTTCGACATGCTTCCGGAAACCGATTCCGACGGGAATTCCGAATGCCCGGACGCGGAGGGGATGTTCTATCGCAAAGAGAGGACCGCCCAGTTTGTCCGCGATGATTTGGACAGCCTGAAACGGGACCTCAAATTCACCAATGATCAGATCGCCGAACGCGAGCGCAAGGTCGATGAACTTGCCCATGAACGAGACCGGCTCCACGGTGACCAAGCGCAGGACAAGTTTGCCGAGGCGGAACTCAAGCTGCTCGCGCATATTCGTGATCTCCAACACCGGCGCCGAGATCTTCTTGACGCCATTGCCGAGCTTGAGGCAACGCTCCGTGAGGCGGGGTCGCGCAAGTTCCCCGGTGGGGATCCGCGTGGACCGTTCGGACAGCGGGTTCACAGCGAACCACAGGTGCCGCGCCCCTTGGAGGAGATCACCAGAGGCAACGCCCAAGAGGAAGTCGATCGCATCCGGCGCATGGCAAAGGACAGGTAGGTTCAAGGAACACGCAAGGGAACAACACCTCCCTTGATACATGCGAGGATCACACTGTGCCCATTGAAGGTCAACGCCATATCGGCCCGCGTAATGTCCCCGTGATCAGGAACGGCGAAAGAACCACGGTCCATCCGAATCGGGTTAAACCCTACGATCTTGAATCCGCGGAGAAGTTGGTCACTCAGGTCCGGCGGACAATCGGCACCACCGGATACGAGCATCGTTCCATGCTTCAGGACCAGATCGACCACTTGTGCGAGTTCGCCCGGGCAGCCGACGAAGTCGTCGCCGCTTGTGATAGTGAGATTAGCCGACTCAAGAAGAGCCGGGATCAGCTTCACAGCAAAGCTCCGGCGGAACGATTCGACAGCGCACTATCCAAGCTGGAGATCGCCAAAAAACGGCATCTGCGCATGAGATCGCGGATTCACGAGACGGTGACAAGAGCGCGACATGCCTGGAGGCAATGGCGCGACAAAAGAGAGGGCCCTCCCGACGCCGCGGAGCGCGGAAGGCAAGCCGGGAACATCCGTCGAGAGATCAGCGAGCTCAACGGCAGGTAGCAGCGCTAGTCGAACTCGGGACAGGTGAGGATGTAATCGTGTTTGAGAGCCACTGGATCAAGAACCTGTTTCTGACGGCGGGCGGATCCACGCCCGCACTGTACTCCGTCGGAGCCGACTCTCAAATGGAAGCCGAAGAAGACCGGTGCCCGCTTCCTGCGAGCGCCTACGCGATCGATCTGAATCCAATTCAGGGAATCCTCGCGTGCGGAACTCGCGATGGTACGATCCACGTGTTTTCCGCCAGTCGTGACGGCGATGGCCAGGAACCGCCGCAACCGACGCGTATCTTGGCTGGTCGAGCTGTCACTTCCCTTTGCTTCGGGGCCAACGGCAGTCTTATAAGCGCCGACGAGAGCGGACGCGTCCTGCATTGGCGCGCAGAAGACAACGACGCAAGCCGGCCAGCCCGCTGGAGCCTCGGTGGTGAGGCCATCTACCTGCTGGGCTCAACCGGGGAACACGTCATAGGCGTTGGCGACGAGGGCCAGGTCCTGATATGGCGCGAGGGGGACGGATTGATTGAGGCTCGCCTGGCCGCCCCGGCCCCCGCACGCCCGATTGCCTTGGCCCGGCCCACGACATGGGCGTTGCACGATGGTGCGGTCGTGGCTTATCCGGCAAGGAATGGTCAACTCGTCGTGATTAGGGCCGACCCACCTTCGATCTATGTCACGACCGCTCATGAGGGGCCTTGGTACGCCGCCTTCCAGGTGGATGAACACCTTGCCACGCTCGGGCACGACGACGGACTCATCAGATTCTGGCACCTCGCCCCAAGCCGGCCCGAGTGCATCGACGAGCGCCCGGCTTTTCATAGTGCCATGGACGCCGAAGTGTTCGGCGCCGGTTCTGCTCAGGGTGTCGCCGTACTGTCCGATGGGCGGGCGGTCCGTTTTGCCATTTCGCAGGACTCCTTCACGCTTCTCCATGCTATCCCCGGGAAGGGCTTTCGTGCCGTAGTTGGTGCTTCCGCAAGTGCTCAACGCGCCTTCGAGATGGAGCAGAGGCGACTGCGCGCCAACGAGCTGCAGGATTGGATCGCAACGTCGATCGATTCTGAAGGTGACACGGACCTTCATGGAGCATTCGACGAACTTGATTCGCTCGGCGCCGAGGATGTATCCCTCGCGCTCAAGGCACACCAGGCGATGCGCGCTGGCGACCTTCTCCTGGAGCTCGAGCTACGCCACAGACTGGTGCGACTCCTCCCGCTCGACTCGCCAGATGCCCAGCCTTCTCACGAACGCTACATTGCCCTGCTGTTCGAGTTCGGGCAGTACGAACTGGCGCTCGAGGCCATCGACCAATCCACGCAGGCAACCACAGGCGGTGCCACTGGGAATTGCCCACCATGGCTCCATGCCACCACGAAGGCCATGAATGCCGGGCGGGAGGTTGTCTTCAGCGGCCCCGACCGAGCTGTGCCGGTCGATCAGATGATCGCCGCCGCGCAGCTCCTGGGCCGCCCGCTTGCCGGTCTATGGGAGCTGCACAGGTCAGGGCGCGCATGGATACCCGATGCGGTGGTTCAGTCTGCGCACCTTGCCTCCGCGATCGAGTACTGCAACCACGACACCTTTGGGTTTGACGTCCGGACGTGTGCGTCGCGTGTGCTGTGGGTTGAAAGCGGCGATGCACAGCCGATTGAAGCGGTGGTCGTTTCTCCCTACTGGGATAAGCCCTGCGAGCATTTCAAGGTCCTGCTGCGCACGACGCCGGCGGCAGGAGGTACCGAGATCACACGATCAATCCTACTGGCAGGCGGCGCAGTTCAAAGCGACCACGAAGGCCTCGTGTGCGGTTCCAGACTGCTCGAGAAGATGGCCATGCTGAGGGAAAAAGGTGGGCGCGCGGCATTCCTGGCTCCTGTTAACAAGTTGCTCCGCCGGACTCTGCAAGGTCTTCGAGGCGCCGCTGCCGCCCATAACTCGTTCAGTTTTGGAGGTGCGTTATGAAACAAGAGACCCTGATGACCGCGCCCGGTTCCCAGCGATTGGAGGGATCATCGACGAAGTCACGCGATGATCGCTTTCTGTCGTCGCCGCCGCAGCCGAGCCCGGGACCAATCCTCGCCCCCGAGACGCGGCTCGATCGCTTCACAATCGTTCGCCATGTGGCAAGCGGCCGGGGTACTCACGTGTACGAAGCTCATGATTCACTTCGGGCACACAACGTTGCTCTCAAGATCGTAGACCTGCAGCCGGAAGTCGCCGTGAAACTTGAGGCACGCTTGAGGAAGGAAACCAACATCAGCCAGCGCCTCGGAGGGCACCGTCATGTGCTTACGATTTTCGATACCCACCGCTGCCAATATCAGGGTCTCGATCTGCAGATGATCTCGACGGAGTTCGCCGACGGGGGCGATCTCCGAGAGTGGCTGGAAAATACGCATGACGACACGTTCACAAGGCGTGAAGCCGGCGTGCAACATGTCGTCGATGTTGCCTTCGGGCTGGCGGCTCTGCATCGTGCGGGTTTCGCTCACTTCGACCTGAAACCCGAGAACATGCTCTGCGTCAATGGAATCTGGAAGATCGGCGATCTCGACCAAGCAGCCTCTCCCTTCCATCACGTAGCGGAATGCGCCGGCGAGACCGGGTCAATCGGTCTGTGCCCGCGCGGGACACCGGGTTACGAGAGTCCCGAGCTTGCTGCGGGTGGACGTGCGAAAGTCGACACACGGGCAGATATCTATTCGCTGGGTGTCATACTTGGTGAAGTGCTCGGGCTGACTGGATTTCCATCGGCTCACCACCGATCCGAGGAAGGACTTCTCGTTGCTGGGGAATTGGTGCGGATTGTGGAACGATGTACCGCACCGGATCCCGGCGACCGATTCCAGGTGGTTGAGCACTTCGTCGAGGCCCTCGAGCTCGCCCGGCGGGGAGAGTCACGGCTCGCAAAGAGCGGCACGGTGCGAGAGCAGGAGAATCATTGGCGGCATGTTCGCCGTTGCCTGCACGACAATAGGACCCAAGATGCGCGGCGACTCTGTCAAATCCTCCTGAAGGGCTGTCCCCAGCACGCAGGCGCACGCGCTGTCATTGCCAACCTGGAACGTCAACGCCTCCAGGGGGTAAGCGCGGCTCGTGCCCTGAGTTCCGAGATCGACAATCTCCTCTTGACTGAGGCGTTCAACAAGCTTCGTGCCATCGTCGCCCTAACACCGGATGATCGAACGGTGATCGACCTCGTCGAGGGTATGGAGACACGGGTGGGTGCTTCCCTGGAGGCCCTTCTGGGGGCCTTCTCGCATCTAACCACGGGAGATTTCGATGCCGCACTCGGAGCATTTGAACAGGCCGCTGCGTACGACGCAGAGAGCCCATCCGCGCAGGAGGCCTGCGTCCTTGTTGGCGACCTTCGCCAGTCTCTGCGCCTCTCTCAGCGCCGTATCGACGCCGCGATCGGCAAGAAGGAATACGGAATTGCGTTGCAACTGGCGGAAACGCATCAGCACAGACTCGCTGCTACTGCTGCGCACGCACTGGGTCTTCGCGATGGCCTCGCCGCCTGCAATCAGGGGAAGAAGGCGAGTGTTTCATGACACACTCGGTGGAACATACCTCCGTAGACCTGACCGATTACGGCAAGTTATCTCTCGCTGAAGTCGTCGATCGGATCGCCGTAGAATCCGATCGCAGGGCACTGCGTGAGTTCCACCGCAATCGACCTATTTTCCGCGCCAAGGGCGGTCCGCCGGTGCTCTTTGCGACGTTTGTGACTGCCGTCCTCCACGGCCGGGCCGGGCGGCGCGGTCTCCCCGCCGAGCTGGCGGATCAGGCGTACGATCTGACCGTGGACAAATTCCTCCTGCTTCCGGCTGAGAACGGTCGCGAAACTGCCGGCCCGCTGAAACACGCCCCCATCGACTGCCGCTACTACTTCGGCATGCTGTTCCGTGCAGTCCACGCGTGGCGGAACGGGCACGAGACAGCCACCGAATTGGCCGTCGAAACGGCGGCGGCCCGGATCGTCCAGCGCCATGTGGTTCGTCACTGTTGGCTATCCGTGCTCGAGGCCAGGAGAAGGAGGCGTACGGGCCGCTCGCGGTACAGCTGGCAACTTGCAGCAGGATCGATCACCGTGTGGTTGCCGCAGTGGCTCAGTGGGAGGAGTCGACGGGCTTGGCTGGAGGCGAACATACCGTCGCCGGATCCGACGCGACCGAACGAGAAGGAGCGGGTCCAAACCCTGATTGATGAATACCTCGGCACAACTTGCTGTCGCCCATTTGACGAACAATGGCACCATCCCCCGACTGCTACGAACATCGAGGCTCAACTCGAAATGGCGGTCGAGGAGGAGATGGTATCACGAGGTCTTGCGAGCTTCGTCGCCGATGAGAAGGCGCTTCGAATGACGGAGCAACGCCCGGCGATCCGGCGTCTTGGTGTTGATGGGCTGCGCGCCCTCGTGTACCGGGTTTTCGACAACCTGACATCTGGTTGCGACAACGACGGTGCCGTAGCACAGGCGTTCGGGTTGAGTAAGGCAACCTTCAGCCGTTTCGCAGGCCAACGCTGGGCCACAAACGGCCAGCACCCACCTGACCTCTGGCTCAATGTCGCCAGGGCCCTGGCATGTTTCGCGCCGTTCAGAAACGCGGCACGTGCGGCGGGCCTCTCCAAAACTGTTGCATCCGTCATCGAAGCGCATGGTACGTGGGACAGCCACGATGAATGATGATCTGTTCTTCGTTCCGATCCTCGCCGAGGCAGTCGAGAGTGCGGCTCCGACCACCGCGCTGAAGCAGGCGTTTGAGACGATGCGTTTGAAGGTCTGTGCTCCGGAAACTTCGAACGGCCTGAGGCAATGGCGGGAGTTAGTGGAGGCCGCGACCGCCAAACTGGACGAGCACGAGCGGATGGCCATTGCGGACGCGGCCATTTGGATGGCCATAGCGCGTTTGTGTGGCGAAGATGAGGAAACTGAGGGCGCACACATTGGCCCGCGCCACGTGGGGCCTGCGGCTCGTGGACGCGAGGACCTCAACATGATGAGAACGCTGCGCGCAGTGGGGCGGCGACGCGGATCCACTTTCCTGGTGGTCCAGCGCGAGAGCCGGCCCGTTGCGTCGTGGTGCCTCGACCCGATGGACCGGACATCATTCGATGGCGTACGTCCGGGCATCTACTCGTTCAGGCTGGATACCGGACGGGTGTTGTGGTCAGGCGCCATCACGGAGACCGAACTCATCTGGGATAGTGCCTTCCCCAATCGTCCACTGCCCATGGCCGCCGATTCGACACTTTTCTCCACGACCCCCACAAAGACCATACCCCTGACGGTGGCGCCGATCGCGATTGCCGTATATCCAGGTATGGAAGCAGGCACGCTTCAGCTTGAGTCGCTCGACCCGACTGCCTGAAGCTGCCGGCGGCGGCGTCAAGTCGCTTAGACGCTCGAATCGAGGGTTTCTACATGGACCAAACTGACTGCCATATCGGTCGCGTCAGAATCGTTCTTGTCAGCCACCTGGCTGGCGGCCCAGTTGCGGTTCTTTCCGCGGTACACGCGCGCCTGCTTCCCCCTCGCATCTGCAAGCGCCTGGCAGTGTCCGGCCCCGTCTCCTTCACCCCTGACACTACGCTGCACTTGGAGAACACCGTTATTCCGGCCGTGGACCGGATCACCGACGCCCTTCAGCGGCCAGCCAGAAGCTTCAACCTTTCGGTAGTCAATCTGGGCGTGACTGCGGTCAGGGACTTGGGCATGCAGATTGAGGGCTTCTCGCTCGATGCGGCAGTAGCACTTGCCATGCTGTCCGCAAGCCTGCGGCTTCCAATCCGTCAGGACACCGTCGTCACGGGCCATATCGCTTCACCCAACGGCGACATACGCCCTGTGCGGAGTCTGGCGGAGAAGTTGAAAGCCGCAGAATCTGCAGTTGAAATCAGCCGTTTTCTGTATCCATCGCTCGATGAGGACAGTTCGCTAGCCCGGATATTTCATGAGTTGACGTTGATTCGCGCATAAGGAAGGCCTTCGAACCTGGTATGATAGGGTTTGCTCCAACGCAATCATGCCGAGGCACGGAGGCCGTTCGTGACAGAGTGTAACC
>JAGFJJ010000062.1 GCA_024102815.1 Phycisphaerae bacterium | reverse complement strand
GGTTACACTCTGTCACGAACGGCCTCCGTGCCTCGGCATGATTGCGTTGGAGCAAACCCTATCATACCAGGTTCGAAGGCCTTCCTTATGCGCGAATCAACGTCAACTCATGAAATATCCGGGTTAGAGCGTTTCACGTTCCACCCCCAAGCTGCGATGCGTCCTGTTCGACTTCGCTGCTTCCGCCGGATTTGCTCGACAAGAACCCCGGCGGGATCGGCGTGCCGCATTCCGGGCAGACGCCGGAGGTGTTGCCGGTGAGGTCGTAGCGGCATTTGCGGCAATGGCCGGGGGGAATCCGCCGGCGGCGGATTTCGAGGGCGACGGGGAGCAGGAGGGGGAGGAGGCCGACTGCCAGGACAAACCAGACAGGGGCGTACACCGATCGACTGGAGTACGGCACCGTATTTCCGGGGCCTAAATGAAGCAGACCATCGCCGCGTTCGAATCCCCATCGAGGTAGACCATCCACGAGCTTGCCGTCCTTTGAATAGGCAAGATACCAACGTCGTCCTGACGGCATCCGATCATATAGCGGTTCCACAGCGTCTACCGGCAAGGATCTTTGAAAACAGGCTAATAATCGGCCGCTCGCAGCCTGAACTTCGAATTCACCAACGCCTGATATGTATGCGCCGGTTATAATGAAACCAGTGTGGGCGGCAACAAACAAGCTGGCAGTGATCAATGCAAGAGACAGGCTGGCCGTCCAAGTGACTATCGATAGCGCTGTCCGCAGCTTCGATGGTTTCACGTTCCACCCCCGTGCTGCGTAGCGTCCCGTTCGACTCCCCCGCTTCCGTCGGATTCGCCTAACGAAGGCTCCGGCGGGATCGGCGTGCCGCATTCCGGGCAGATACCGGAGGTGTTGCCGGTGAGGTCGTAGCGGCATTTGCGGCAGTGCCCTGGCGGAATCCGGCAGCGGCGGATTTCGGAGGCGACGAGGAGCAGCAGGGGGGTTACTCCGGCCGCGAGCAGGAACCAGGAGGGGACGTGGAGCAACAGCCGGGTGATGGGCACGATTCTACCGCCCCGCGTCGTCACGGTGCGTCTGCCGCAATCGAGTTCCCACCGCCGAGCGTGATTCCCGAATCTGTTCAACTTGCTGAACGAGACGTAGTGGCGTCGCTGCTTGTCCCGCGGCGGCTTGGCCCAGAAGAAGCCCAGGGCAT
The DNA here is from genome assembly GCA_024102815.1 of Phycisphaerae bacterium. Classification (NCBI taxonomy): domain Bacteria; kingdom Pseudomonadati; phylum Planctomycetota; class Phycisphaerae; species Phycisphaerae bacterium. Next base: position 43,696 of record JAGFJJ010000062.1, on the reverse strand, counting down.
CCACGGGCTCGGCCCGGGAGAGGAGCAGGATGAACAGGCCGTCCTCGGCGCCGGCGTGAGCTTCGCCGAGGCTATCGATGAAGACGCCGGTCGCGAGCGACCCCGCGTGCGAGGTGACGAACAGGGCGGCGGTAACAACGGCCAGGAGAATGGACGCGGTCCAAGCCAGCAAACGAAGGGCAAGTCGCACATTCGGCGAAGGCATCTCGCTCGATATTGTAGGCCTGATGTGCGTCTCGCGTTAAGGGTCGGCTCTGCATCGAGGGAATCAAGCCAGGTTCCCGGTTCCGAATGGTATTCCCGAGACCGTTCCAGTGTTTGATAGAATGCTACTGCAACAGCATTTCCACCCAGCTTCGGAGGTCGTCGATCCAGGCTCCCAGCGCTGAGAGTTCGAGCGCGACGACGGTGAAACCCCCCAGCAGGAATGAGAGGATCGAGGCGCAGTAGATCATTGGACAAATCCCCCCTTGGCGGCGTGCATTGGCTTTGCAAGCGGCGCCGCTTCGTGCGCGTGGAACGAATGCTCGAACGACCAGTGCGGCCACCGGTCGTCCTGAGTTCTATTCCGTTTCCAGGTGTCCCGGCTACTTGCGCTTCTTCCCCGACTTCTTGCCCTTCTTTTTGCTCGACTTGCTCGTCTTGGTCGAAGCCTTGGCGGTCTTTCCCATCACCGTTTCGCGGGGTTTGGAGTTGCTCTTGAGGAGCGTGGGGCCTTTGAGCTTCTTGCCGCGGGCACCCCGGCCGGCGGCTTTTCGCTCGGCCTCCTGGGCGATGGTCGCCTGGGCCGCGGCCAGCCGGGCGATGGGCACGCGGAACGGGCTGCATGAAACGTAGTCCAGTTCGACTTGCTCGCAGAATCCGATGGAGGCGGGGTCTCCGCCGTGCTCGCCGCAGATGCCCAGCTTGATCTTCGTTCGCGTCTCCCGGCCTTGCTCGCAGGCCAGGAAGACGAGCACGCCCACGCCGTCGGTGTCCAGCGACTGGAAGGGGTCGGCGTGGAAGATGCCGGCTTTATTCTCGTCCACATAGTAGGGGAGGAACCGTCCCGCGTCGTCGCGGGAGAGCCCCATGGTCATCTGGGTGAGGTCGTTGGTGCCGAAGGAGAAGAACTCGGCGGTCTCGGCCAGTTCGTCCGAGACCAGCGCCGCCCGCGGCGTTTCGATCATCGTGCCCACCAGGTAATTGAGCTTCACGCCGGCTTCGTCGAGCACGCCGTCCGCGACGGTCCGCGTACGCTCGGCGAGCAGAGCCAGTTCCTTCGGATCGATCGTCAGCGGGATCATGATCTCCGGCAGGACGCTGATGCCGCGCTGCTGGCAGTTGACCGCGGCCTCCATGATCGCGCGGACCTGCATCTCGAGGATTTCGGGATAGGTGATGCACAGTCGGCACCCGCGGTGGCCGAGCATGGGGTTGGCCTCGTGGAGTTGCTCCACGCGGCGGCGGATGTCGTCCACGGTGACGAGTTGCCCGAGAAGCCTGTTGCGGAGGTTGTTGTCCCACTCCGGTACCGCGTCGAGGCGTTCCTGGATCGGGGCATTGATGTCATCGACGACGGCCTGCTGGCCTTCCGGGTTGTCGTGCTGCGGGAGGAACTCGTGCAGCGGCGGATCGAGCAGGCGGACGGTTACCGGCTTGCCGTCCATGGCCGTGAAGATGCCTTCGAAGTCGGTCCGCTGGAAGGGAAGGAGTTTGTCGAGGGCGGCGCGGCGAGCGGATTCGCTGTCGGCCAGGATCATCTCGCGCATGGCGCGGATGCGCTGCGGCTGGGACGCGTCGAAGAACATGTGCTCGGTGCGGCAGAGCCCGATGCCCTCGGCGCCGAGCTCGACGGCGCGGGAGGCGTCCTGCGGCGTGTCGGCGTTGGTCCGCACTTTCAGGCGGCGGCGGCGGTCACACCACTCCATGAGCGTGTTGTATTCCGGCGGCGCCTGGGGCTGAACGAGGTTGATCTCGCCGTGGTAGACGCGGCCGGTGCCGCCGTCGAGCGTGACGAAGTCGCCCTCGCGGATCACCCGGCCGTTGACCGACATCTGCCGCGTGTTGTAGTCGATGTTGAGGTTGTCGCAGCCGACGATGCAGCACTTGCCCCACCCGCGGGCAACGACCGCGGCGTGCGAGGTCTTCCCGCCCGTGGCCGTGAGAATGCCCGAGGATACGTGCATGCCGCCGACGTCCTCCGGTGACGTTTCCTTGCGGACGAGGACGACTCTCTCCTGGCGTTCGGCGCGGGCTTCGGCTTCTTCGGCGCTGAACGCCACGCGACCCACGGCCGCGCCGGGCACGGCGCCGATGCCCTCGGCCATGAACCGCGATTCCAGCTCGTGGATCGGCGTGTCAGGGTCGAGCACGGGGTAGAAGAGCCGCTCAATGTCGGCGGCCGTGATCCGTCGGATGGCGTCGTCCTTGGTGATGATGGGCTTGGACGCGGCGGTGGCGTAGCGCTTGGGCAGATATTTCTTGCGGACGAGCTTGCGCGCCGCGGCGGCAGTGAGCAGCGGCTTGGTGGCCTGGTCGACGGCGATCTTGAAGGCCGCCTGCGGCGAACGCTTGCCGGTGCGGCACTGGAGCATGTAGAGCGTGCCGCGCTCGATGGTGAATTCGAGGTCCTGCATTTCCTTGTAGTGAACCTCGAGCATGACACGGACGGCTTCGAGCTGTTCGTAGACATCGGGCATGCGCGTTTCCAGCTCGGCCAGCTTGAGCGGCGTGCGTACGCCGGCGACCACGTCCTCGCCCTGGGCGTTGATGAGCATGTCGCCGTAGAAGTCGGGAGCGCCCGTGCTGGGATCCCGCGTGAAGCAGACACCGGTTCCGCTGTCCTCGCCCATATTGCCGAAGACCATCTGGCAGACGTTGACGGCCGTTCCGGTCAGGCCGGTGATCTTCTCCACGCGGCGATAGGTCACGGCCTTTTCCGCCATCCAACTGTCGAACACGGCGTCGATGGCTCCGCGAAGCTGCTCGAACGGGTCCTGGGGGAAGTCGTCGTCGGTGTGATTGCGGAAGATCTCTTTAAAGCGCTCGACAAGTTCTTCGAGCTCGTGCTCGTCGACGTCGGTGTCCACGACCTTCTCATGCGGGGCGCGGCCCAGTCGCGGGCGGGTGCGAAGGTTCTTGATCTCGTCGAAGGCGTTGTCGAAGTGTTCGCGCTTCACACCGCGAGCCGTGGAGCCATACATCATGATGAACCGGCGATAGGCATCGAGGGCGAAGCGTCGACTGCCGGAGACCTTGGCCAGTCCTTCGACGGAGCGATCGTTCAGACCGAGGTTGAGGATCGTCTCCATCATGCCGGGCATGGAGCGCGCGGCGCCGGATCGAACGGAGACCAGCAGGGGATTCTTCGCGTCACCCAGCTTGCGCTTGGCGGATTTCTCGAGATTCTTGAGATTGGCGCGGACTTCCTTTTCGAGTCCGGTCGGCCAGCTCTTACCGGCGGCGCTGTAGGCCGCGCAGGCCTCGGTGGTGATGGTGAATCCGCCGGGGACGGGCAGGCCGATGCGGGTCATCTCCGCCAGTCCCGCGCCCTTGCCGCCGAGCACCTCGCGCATGTCGCCGGTGCCGTCGGCCTTGCCGTTTCCGAAAAAGTAAACCCATTTACGCTTCTTGGTCGTCTTGGCCATGGGGTGTGTCCTTGTCGTAGCGAGAGTTCAATCGGGCCGACAGTGACGCAAGGCGAGGGGTGCAACACACCCCTTTGCCGGCGGAAGTCGGCCTTCTGGTCCGCCGTCCGTGGCGGATTGGGTCCGTCGGAATCCACGCGGACCGCGCCATTTCACAACGAGGTATCGAATATATCCCGCCCGGTGGGGACGTCAAATGGAGACGTTTCGCGGCCGAAACGCCGCCTGACGCTTTGTTAAGGCATTGTTGCATTCAAAAGTGATGCGCTCCGATTCAGCGTAGGATGCGCCGCTCACTGGCCGGCAGGATCTTGGCCGCCAGCATCGGCTCGCGGGCCATCAGGTGAGAGATGTGGTAGTTCAGGATGTCGAACGGGCCGCGATAACGCTCGGTCCGATTCCCGTGCGGGCCTGAAGCGGGACCATCCGGCGATTCCCGCAGGATGGCGAGCGTCGCGGAAGATAACTGGCGTTTCTCCACGTGCCCTGGTTCGCAGTGCCGGCAGATCATGCCGCCCTCGTGGGAGCTGAAGTGGGTGAGGTCGCGCTCCCGGCCGCAGAGCACGCAGGCGTCGAATCGCGGCAGCGAGCCGATCTCGTCGAGCAGCACACGCTGGAAGCCGACAATGATTCCCAGCGTTTCCAGGGCCTCGGACAGTTGAACCCAGGCGGTGATCATCGCGTCGAAGGCCCGCGGATGCGGGTCCCAGTCCTCGGTAAGGTAGGTTGTAATCTCGGCGATGTACTGGGCGCCATAGAGTCTGGGAAGACTCTCGCGAAGACCGGAGAGCGGCCGGGTCTGCTTCCATTCCGTCAGCGTGGACAGGGTGGGGCCGCGATCGGGTCGGGCGGAGCAGACGATGCGCCCGATTTCCAGCAGGTCGATGCCCGTAGCGAAACGCGTCTTGGTGCCCCGCTTGGTGCCCTTGCCGATGGCGCGGAGCTTGCCGTGCTCGCGGGTGAAGAAGACCAGCACCTGCGAGGTTTCCTGGTAGTCGAGCCGGGTGAGGACCACGGCGTCATCGCTGATGGGCGGCATGGCCGTATCGTACGCGGCGTGGTCTCTTCGTGAAAAGAGAGCGCGCCGGCGCGACGCCGCATCCTTTCCACGATTGGGTCGTGCTACTACGATCGAAAGGCAGAAAGAAGGTTGCGATGCTCGTTCACATCCTTTTCGAGAGCATCCCGCTGCTGGTGATCTGCTGGGTCGTGGTCCAGCTCGGGCTGATCGGGCTGTGGTCGTGGCGGCGCTCGCCGGGCACCAAGTACGCGGTGTGGGCGGGGTTCGCGGCTCTTCCATTACTTCTTGTAATTTCGAAGGTTGTCGAAACGCGAGCGGAGAATGCCATCGCGTTCTGTCGATCCCTGGCCGACGCCGCCGAAGTGGCTGATGTGGATTTCATCGCCGCTCGTCTGGCGCCCGATATCGAGATCGGCGGATACGACCACGACGGGATCGTCGCTCGCATTCGCCAGCGGCTCAGTCGAATCGCGGTACAGGACGCGACGCTGCGCGGGTTCGATGTCACCTTTCCGGACGACCATTGTGTCATCGAATTCACCGCGACGGCGATGGTCCGCGATCCCGATCTGACGTACCAATGGCTGAATTCGCGGTGGCGGCTGACGCTGCGGCCCGCCGGCGACTCGTGGCAGATCACCGCCATCGACTCGCTTCCGGTCGGGCCTCTGAATCTCGACGTGCTCGATTGGCTGCGCTGAACTTGAGCGGCTTCGCGGTCGTGTGCCACTGCTCTTGATCCGTGCGACATCGACTCGATCTATTCCCGCCCGTCGGGGAACTCGAAGAATCGGGCCATGACGATCGTGTCCACCAGCGTCCCGTCGGAGCGCATGCCGTCGTCACGGAGCCGGCCTTCTTCCACGAACCCGCATCGAACATACAGGCGATGCGCCCGCGCGTTGTCCGCAAAGACGCGCAGATAGAGCTTGCGAAGGCGGCGATCGCACGCCCACGCGACGATGCCGTCCATCAATGCCTGGCCGATGCCCAGCCCCCAGTAATCACGAAGCACGGTCATGCCCAGTTCGGCGTGATGGCGATAGCGGCGGCGCGGCGATCGCTCCGCTCCGGCCAGGGCGACCAGGCGCCCGCCCACCTCCGCGCCAATCAGTATGCCGTCTTGAAGTTCAGCGCGGACGCGAATGAACTCGCGCTCCTGCTCGACCGTCCAATCAAATTCCCCGGGCATGTAGGCGAGGAACTCCGTTTCGCGGTGTCCCTGGGGGAGCACTTCGAGCACGCGCCCGGCGTCGGCCTCGACGACCTGGCGGATGATGGCGCTCCGTCCGTCGCGAAAAGTGAGCGTTCGCGGCAGCGACAGGTGGTTCCCGGGGCAAGGCTGAGCGTCCGGTGCCATGGGGGAGATTGTAAGCACGGTTTTGCGGGCGGTCATGCAAACTGCGTCAAGATCACCGGGCGCGGGTATAATCGGGTTATGAATCGCGACAACCAAACTGCTGGAAACGGGCTTCCGGAATCACGTCATTCGACGGTCGATCAGCTCGGGCCCGGAACGCCCTCCTCGGCGCTGGCCATTCTCCATGCCGCCGTGGATCGTCAGGCGTCGGACGTGCATTTCGTCCCCGGATTTCCGCCGACGTATCGCGTACACGGCCGGCTCGAACCGGCGGGACCGCAGGCGCTGGCCGCGGAGGAGGTCGGGGCGATGGTCGCGGCCGTGCTCCCGCCGCCGATGCGGGAACGCATGCGCCGCGGCGAGCAGAAGAACTTCGATTGCTCCGTGGCGTTCGAGCACGAGCGTCGCACGGTTCGCTTCCGGGCCAATGCCTTTCTCGCCCGGGGGGATTGGTGCATCTGCCTGCGGCATGTTCCCGAAGAGATTCCGACCTTCGAATGGATGGGTTTCCCAAAGCCGCTGGCGGAGAAGCTCGTTGCCCATCGCAACGGGCTGGTGGTCATCACCGGGGTCACCGGATCGGGAAAATCCACCACGCTGGCGGCGCTGGTTCACCTGTTGAACCAGCAGGGCGGCTCGCGGGTCATCACCGTCGAGGAACCCATCGAGTACGTCCACTGTCCGATCGGATCGACGATCATTACGCAGCGCGAAGTGGGCCGGGACGTGGACTCGTTCTATGACGGGCTCAAGTACGGCCTGCGGCAGGATCCCGACGTCGTGCTCATCGGCGAGATTCGCGATCCGGAGACGGCGCGCATGGCGCTCAGCGCGGCCGAGACGGGCCACCTGATTCTCACCACGCTGCACACCAAGGACGCCAAGGGCGCCATCACGCGCATCGTTGATCTCTTCCCGCACGACGCGCAGGAGGACGTCCGCACGCAGCTCAGCCTGAGCCTGCGGAGCGTGGTGAGTCAGCACCTGCTGCCCTCGGCGCTGCCGGGCGACAAGCGGTCCCTTGCCTTGGAGGTGCTGCACGTGAACGATCCGGTACGCATCGCGATCAAGTTCGGCAAGATCGAATCCATCGAGTCGTCGATTCAAACCGGCAAGCGCGACGGCATGATCACGCTCGACGAGGACCTTCGCCGGCTGGTTCTGGCGGGGAAAGTTGCGCTGCCGACCGCCCGCCGCTTTGCCAAGGATCCCGACACCCTGGGCGGTGCCTGAATGCTGAATTCGGAATGAGAATGTGGCGAGCCGCGAACTTCAGTTCGCGCGGACCTTCGCTTCGATGAGGCAGGCTAATCCTACGACGCAGGCTGAAACCAGCGGCTCGCTACGATCGGGATGAGACTGCGCTAGTCCGCCAGGGTCGGCACGTGGCGGTGGCGGTAGTAGCGGCGAACTTCGCTCCAGAGCTTACGGGCGGGTGTCGGCGCGTGGCCTTGGTCGCGGTTTCGGGCGCCGATCGCATAGAGCAGCGCCCATTGCCGGGCCAGGACCCCGTACGCGCGGTGGATGGGCCACGAAGGATCGTACACGTTGGTTGACTCGGAACTCGCCCCGTTGAGTTCCACGATCTGAAAGCCTTGGCCCGCGCGAAGCGCCTTCACGTTGCCATAGCGCACGTCGAATCGTCCGATGTAGAAGCCTTCCACTTGCCGGGCGATTCCGTCAATTGCATCCTCGAGTTCCGGTGTGATCAGGTGAGAACCGTCACGGAACAGCGTTCCCTGGCAGTGGTTGCCGGAGACCGCCAGAGTGAGTTGCTCTCCGTCGGCAAGCACGCGGTCGGCTTGTCCGTCCAGTCGGGCGAGAAACGTGCGTGCCTGCATGCGCAGTCGGGAATCATGCCAGATCAGATCCCGTGCCGTGGAGTGACCGTTTCCGGTCAATTGCGGGAATACCTTGTCGGTGATGGAGAAGATGCGCCCGCGCGCGTTACCGGGCATTCGGTAATAAAAGATACCGGCTTCGAACGGCCCCGGGTGGTAGCATTGGAGAAGCACGGGCCCTTCGACCTTTGCGAAGTACGCTTCCGCTTCTGCAAGCGAATGCAGCTGCTTCAATCCCGCGCCGCGCTCGCCGACGTCGGGTTTGAGAATCATGGGGAATGTCCACCCATGTTTTTCCATTTCGCCGGCAACCTCGGCCGCGCGCTCGCCAGGGGGGCCGGTGGTAATCAGGGCTGTGGGGACGATCCACTCCGGGGGAAGTCGCCGGAGAATGTCCCATTTCGATTCGCCGACGATGCCGCCGTGCGGCATGGCCGGGTTCGCCGACGTGAAGACGGTCAACCCGCGATGGCGTATCGCAAGCCACGCCAGCCAGGGGAGTAGCGGTATATAGAACAACCAGGTCGGCCAGAACTCCCACCGGTAAATGCGCGAGATTCGGACCCAGAGGCGAAGTCGCCCGCTCTCCGTTGCCAGAAGCGTCAGAAGGCGGACGCCGAGAAAAAGCATGAGCGCCGCGACGACCACCGCCACCCAACCGACCTTGAAGAAACGCTCGAGGGGAGCGACAAGCCGCTCGCCGACCAGGGCTACTCCTCCGACCAATAGCGGCGTCCAGATCAGGGCGGCCGCAGCGGCGACGAGCAGGAATCGATGCGCCTTGCGGCCCAAGGCACCGGCGGCGAGGTACACGGGCATTCGCGCCCCGGGGAAGAAGCGCGCCGCGAAAACCGTCGCCCAGTCGTAGCCCTCGAAGAGCGCCCGCGGGCGATCCGCCCAGTCATGGGGCATCCGCCGCGCCAGCCAGGACCAGCGCCCGGCGAAGTGGCGCCCGGTTCGACCCAGAAACCACAGACCGAAGTCCCCCGCGAGGATGCCGATGTAGCAGCCCAGCAGCCCCGTGAAGACGTCAAGTTTCCCCGCCTGAATAAGCAGTCCCACGTGAATGCACGTGAGATCTTCGGAGAAGAATGTGCCCAGGATGATGGCGAGCAGGTTCATGCGGTAGCAAACGACCGGGGCAGTGTCTGCGTATAGTGTTCGGATGCGCCATCCGGTGCGATTGACTCGTAGCGCATCCGGATTTCCCTCCTGCTAATTTCGACGACCGTCCGGCTTACGGTGCGCGCATCGGGACGCTCCATGTCCACGCTGAGATGCGGCCTGTCCTGCCAGCGGTGGCGGTGAAACTCGTCCTGGGCATCGGCCGGATTCCTCCCGGCGCGGAAGCATGTTACGAACAGCTCGCGTCGCGGCAGGTCCACGACGGCATCACCCAGTCCTGAGGAAGTATACATGATCGGCGAGCGTTCGACGCTCTCCAGAATTGACTCGAGGGCGAGTCCATTGGAACGAACCTGACCCACGGAATTCTCGTCGATCAGCAGCAATCGAAACGGTGGGAATTCGCCGGGCGACAATCCCTCTCCCTCCTCGAAAGCCGATACCGCAGTCGCGTGGTGCATTAACCGCGGGATGATCGTTCCCCGACTGGCCTTGGGCTGGGGATCCGACCCTGATGCCCAATCCGCCTCCGCCGCTTTCGGGTCCGCGTCGTAGGCATTCAGCAGCACCAGGCACAGACCGCGGTCGTTCACGGCAATCCAGGTACCGTCGGAAACGGGATCAATGGGCATGATGGCCGAGCGATCGCCGTAGCGGCGCATTCGCGGGGGGAGTCCGGCCGGCCGTCTTCGGCTTTCGTCGCGATTGAACGCGATGCGCAGGGTGACATCCGTTGCTTGGACGTCATCCGCCGCGCCCCGTCGACCCCCGACCTGCTGCGGGGCCAATATGGTCAGCGTGCACATGTTGCCGACCGTTGCAGGTGGTGCAGCGTCGCGGGGGCGTAGCCGAATCTTGCGGGGACCTCGATCCCCCGGTAGGCGACCAGCAGCGCGATCATGGCGTTGTGGTGGACGGTGTGGCTGAACACGAAGAGAAGCTCGCGGCCGAAGGTGCTCGACGTATCTGCGGTCTGTCCGTCAGAACGGATCGTACTCCGTACACGAACGGCGCAGTCTGGCCGAGGCGAGGCATCGGCGAGCTGTTTCCGCAAACGAGCGATTTCCTGGCGCGCGGCGTCCCGGCTGCATTCGATGTCGGTGCCGCGCTCGCGCGCGTCGTAGTCCACGGATCCGCGGACCAGGCCGTCCAGCAACGCGCGAATGTGATCGAGATTGTGGCGGATGTGTTCGCCCACGCTTCCGGACTTCACTCGGGCAGGAGGCGAGGTGTAGTCGGCGTCCGTCAGCTCCGACAGCAAGTCATCCAGTTGGGCGAGCACGCCGTCGACGGCCGTCGCAATGTCCGGCACGACGGCGGCATTGACCCCGTTCCGATTCGTCGTTGCCATCACGGATGGATTTCCCCTTTGATCAATTCCGTCGAATTCACCCATGCGCCCCCGAAAGCCGTCGTCTTCCGCCGCGATGGGCGGCGGATGGTATCAGGAGCAACCCTCGACGGTAAGATGCCTTCCATTCGGTCGTCGTTGCGGGATATTCCTGACAGGGGTTTCGCCCCGGAGGGCAGCCGGCCAGGCGTGGATCGCCGCAAAAATTGGTTTGTTCAGGGAATCCATCGCCCCGGTGCTCGGGCTAGGACGGGCGCCGCGTGGCCGACAGTATGGCCTGTATCAGGTCCTCCGGTACGTCGCTTGATGCCGACTGCTCCGGGCATTCATCGCAGGATTTCCGCACGAGTTCCACGGTGTCCGCATAAGTCTTCAGGTAGGCCACGCAGTCGGGGCAGAAGGCCAGATGACGATCGAAAATCTCCCTTTGTTCACGGGCCAGTGCGCCCGCGAAGTAGTCGTCGAGGAAATCGATCAGCTCTCGGCACGTCAATTCGCTCACGCGGAGAGTTCCTCCTCAAATAGCTTGCGCAGCGCCTGCCGCGCCCGATGCAGCCGTGTCTTCACCGCCTCCTCCGAGTCGTCCAGGTGCAGTGCCGTCTCGGCCGTGCTCAATCCTTGGATGTCCCTCAGAATCAGCACGTTACGGTAACTTTCGGGAAGCTCGGCGATTTTTTCATGGACTTTGGTGCGGAATTCGCTCGCACGCAGGAGCTGCTCCGGCGTGCCGCGCCACGCAGGTTGCGTGTTGGACCGATGGCCGTCTTCGACGAACCGGGGAAGCAGGTCTTCCAGGCTCCGCTCCCGGAGGCGCTTTTTCTTGCGGAGCTTCATCAATGCGGCGTTGACCACGATGCGGTGAAGCCAGGTGGAAAGCCGCGATGATCCCTGAAAATCGGGAACGGCCTTGAGAGCCGATACGAAAGCGTCCTGCACGGCGTCAAAGGCGTCGGTCTCATCAGGGAGAAACCGTCCGGCGACGGCCAAGGCACGTTGGATGTTCGCGCGGACGAACTCATCGGCCGCGACGGGATCACCCTCGCGCAGGCGCTCGAGCAGCCGATTTTCAGCCTGCTCGTCAGCCTGCCCGGATGCGCGACTGTTTTTTCCCGACGTCATCCCGAATCCAAACGGACAGAGGACCGCCCGGCCCCTTTCGGCCGGCGCACATCCGTTCAATTCTGGTCGGCGGGAGGAAACAGTGCAAGCGGCGCCGGCCCCACCCGGAACATGCCGAGTCGAGAGGATGCCCGATGTTCCGGCAGGCGTCGTCGCGGATCGCTCAGAGCCCCGCCACGAGCTCCAGGTACTGAAGGACGTGCCGGGTCATGAGGAATCGCTCGGTCACGCGCTCGCGGGCGTTTCGCGCCAGCCGCGCGGCGAGGTCGCTGTCGTCGAGAACCCGGGCAATGGCTGTTGCGAAGGCCTCCAGGTCGCTCGGGTCGGGCAGAAGCAGCCCGTGGACCCCATCCTCGATCTGATCCTGGATCCCGCCGACGGCGCTGGCAATGACGGGCTTTTCCTTCCACATCGCCTCGGTGACCGTCAGTCCGAATCCTTCGCAAAGGCTCTTTTGAATGAGCACCGTCGCATGCCGTTGAAGGGCGTTTACGATGGCGGCGTTCTCCTCGCGGTCGGCCATGGGCAGGCAGGCAATGTGCACGTGGCGCCGCGCTTCGTGCGGCAGATTGCGCCAGGCAACGAAGACTTCGTCGAGCACGCGACCGCCTTCGGGGTCGTCCGCGACGCCCGACACGTTCGGGCCTGCCAAAACCAGCGAGCTGTGATCGCGGGCAAGGTAGTCGGCAAACCCGCGAAGTACGCCGGTGGGGTCTTTCAGACGGTCCCACCGCGATACCTGCACCACGAGACGGCGATCAGCGCGCGGTGCCCGGCCGAGATGAATGACGTCCGCGGCCCGCTCGATGGATGACCAGCTCCCGTCGGTCCGGCGGAAGCGCGGCGGCGCGTCCTCCAGCGGTCCCTCGAGGATACCGGCCGCGACGAGAATGGCCCGGCAGTGGTCGGAGCCCATCGGGCGATTCTTCATGCTGGTCGGATCGATGGACGGGGGAACGATGGTCACGCGGGACCGGTCGATCTGCGGCGGCACGTAGCTGTCGCGCGTGAAAATGAACCGCTTGGCCCCTTGCAGGTAGGGCGCCAGAAACGTCCACGCCTGCTCGGTGTGCTCGTTGCGGCCGTCGAATCCGATGTGCGACCGCCACACGACGGAGGCATCGAGGCGGTGGGCGTGCGGAACCAGACCGGTCGTCTGCGGATCGTGGCAGATGACGACATCGCCGGGCTTGACGAACCGGGCCAGGCCGTCGGCCGCGCGGGCTTGCGTCGCTTCGTAAGCGCGACGTTCGTCGTCTCCGAGCGGACCACCGTCCCCCGCAACACCATGCAGGTTGTTGTGAATGCGCTTGGTTACTTCGAAGAAGTGCGTGTCGCCCTCGAGGACAAGCCAGCGGAACTTCAGGCCCAGAGACTGCGCGTACCCCATCATGGGCAGGAGCATTTCCGCCACACCGCCGCCCTGGGGCGTGGAGTTGATGTGCCAGACGGTCCGATCGCCGATGGCTCGGCGCAGGGAATCGACTTTGGACAAGAATGCGTCGAAGTACGCAGTGCCGATGGCATCCTTGAGAAGTTTCAATTCGACGGGTTGCGTCGCGACCTCTTGCATGTCCTGCTCCTCTTCAGGCTCTTCACGTCGGCGGCGCGATGGTGAACCTTTGAACAACGAAAACGCGGTGCTGAAACTGAACCTGTCCAGCCGGCGGTGCGACCAGGCGGGCTCCCGGGCCCGAATGCGGCATCAACCACTCTTGTAGCTTACGAACCCCACGAGGCGGACGAGCCGGTGATTTTCACGTTGTCCGCTCTCACCGGAATTGCTGAAGCGGATCGGGTGTAGCCCCCATCACGCTGCAGATTCGACTGTGCTGCTCCGGCCCGGTGGAGCCACGGATTATAGGAGCACGCTCGGTGGTCTGGATGAGCTTTCGACAAAAAAACGAGGGAGCCGTTTGGCTCCCTCGCGAAGACCGGCCGATCTGAATCTGCCGCCGGCATTCAAGTTATCGGCAAGCGCGCTTACTCCTTGCGCTGCTTCAGCGGGAAGGCCTCATGAACGCCCTTGGCCTTGGACTCTTCATAGTTGAATCCCTTGAATGTCGGGCTCTTGTCATTGTGGCATTCGGTGCAGGTGTTGGCGTCCGGCTTGACCAAGCCCTTGGCCATCATCTCGGCGTCGGTGTACTCGGCCTTGCTCTTCTTCAATTCCTCGTGGAAACCGATGTACGCGCCGCCGGCGCCGTGGCAGGATTCGCAGCCCACGCCCATCAGATTCTCCATCTCCTTGGCCTTGTCGGCGTTGTCCGCCGCGAACATCTCGAATCCGCCGGGCTTGCCGAAGCCCACGGTATGACAGGCGACACACTTGGCATCCTGTGTGTAATCCTTCGACGGGTCGAGGTTGGCCGCCGATTTGGCCTCGGCATGCTGATTGGGCTTGAGCGTCTCGAACGCCTTCGCGTGGGCGGTGTCCTCCCAGCTCTTGAACTCCTTGATGTGGCACTTCTTGCAGTCCTTGGAGCCCAGGAACTTGGCGTCCTCACCCAGGGTCGGGAGAACCAGCGCCACCTCGCTCGCCGCTACCCCGACTTGCGGGTCCGCAACCGCCGGAGCCACCATGGCCCACTGGGTCGCCACGCCAACCAGACCTACGAACGCAACCATCAACAGGATGACATGAAACTTCTTCATCGATGTAGCCCCTGACTCGCTTGCGCGATCACGATCCATACAACCAGCCGCACAAGGCACGCCCCTGGCGGCATTTCGTCTGAATCAGGTATCCATGCTATGCGCGCGAAACCAAGCTGCAACGTCGGCCCGCGCACTTGCCCGCTCTCATGTTTATCTAGGCAAAGCGCGTTCCGGATTCTGCCCGAGCAGGTGCATCGCGGGAAATTCTGGTAAAATAGGTGTTCCTGGTTGGCAAGAGATGCGACGATTCGATAACAGGGAATATCCGGGGAATATCGGTGGATTGCCAAGTGGCGGCACTTGAGCGGAAAGGCGCACTGAGGACGGACAGGAGTTTCTCAGAAATGAGAAACAAATCCGTCCGTCCCCGTGCGCCTTAATAACGAGTCAATTCGAATTTATGGAGCGGTTTCTCCCGTAGCCGTCACTTGTCGCTTTCCCTGATGCCCATTCCGCTGCGATCCGGGAACGGCGGGCGCTTGACCTTCAACGGCGGATTGCGCTTCAACTCCCCGAGCAGATATTCGATCGCCGCATCGAGCTGGGGATCGCCTCCGCCCACCATCTTGGCCGGATCGTCGATCACTTCAATGTCGGGATCGACGCCGTGCCCCTCAATACCCCACGTGCCGTCCAGCTCGTAGAAGGCGAAGCGTGGAGCCGTGACGCGCCCGCCGTCGATCAGCACGGGATTTCCGGAGATGCCCACCAGGCCTCCCCACGTTCGCGTGCCGATCAGCTTGCCCACGCCGCGATGCCGGAAATAGAATGGGAAATAGTCTCCCCCCGAGCCCGCCAATCCGTTGATGAGCATGCACTTGGGCCCATGGTGCGCGTCCGGAGGCCACGGCGTGTCCTTGCCGTCGCGACGCGCCCAGAAGTTCACCAGCGGGCGATCGAGCAGTTCGACGAAACGCGTGGGAATCTGACCGCCGCCGTTCCAGCGCTCGTCGATAATCAATGCATCACGATCACGCTGTCCATAGAACTGGCGGAATAAATTGTTCTGCCCGTCAACGCCCGTATTCGGAACATAGATATAGCCGATACGGCCGTCGCTCTTTTGCGCAACGTAGGCTCGGTTCGCCTCGATCCAGGCGCGGTAGCGAAGGTCGCCTTCGGATCGGAGGAGGTCGACCACGACCTTGCGGGCGTCGTCGTCCAGCGTGGGCTTGCTGCTGACCGTGAGCGTGACGGTCTTGCCTGCCAGGCCCTGAAACGCCGCCCACGGATCACGTGTCGGATCGACGGGGACGCCATTTACCTCGAGGAGGTAATCACCGACTTTGACGTCAACCCCGGGCTCAGAAAGCGGTCCGCGGGCATCATAGTCCCAGGGCCCGCCCTCGATGATGCGGCTGATGCGGTACGCACCGTCAGCGAACTCGAAGTCGCAGCCGAGCATGCCCACGTTCACGTTGGGCGTTTCTTCATAGTCTCCGCCGCCGCGCACGTAGGCGTGCCCCACGTTGAGCTCCGCGATCATCTCCCCCAGCGCGTAGTCAACGTCCTCGCGCGAGACGCAATCGTCCAGCATGGGCAGGTATTGGTCGTACACGGCCTGCCAGTCCACACCGTGCATATTCGGCGCGTAGAAGAAGTCACGCTCGATCCGCCAGGCCTCGCGGAACATCTGCTTCCATTCCTCGCGGGGATTAACCCGGGCGTTCATGTCGCCCAGTGGGAGGCGGTCGGTGAGCTTCTGGCCCTTGGCGGCGTCGATGATGGCCATCGTGCCGCGTTTGCGCACCAGCAGCTTCTTGCCATCGGCGGATATATCGAACCCGAATACGTCCTCGATGACCGTGTTTTCCTTCTTGTCCTCGTCCTTGAGATCGAAGATGTGCAGAACGTTCTTCTCATCCTGAAGACGGTTGCCGCGCCGCATGTAGAGCAGATCGCCCTTGTGATTGAAGGCGAGGTTGTAGAACGCGCCGCGGTCGACGGGGAGCGGCAGGGCGCGCTGCTCGAATCCATCCAGCTCGATCTCGACAGCGCCGTCCTTATCCGATGTGCCCTTGGCATCGCTGCCCTCATCTTCGCCGGCCTTCTCGCCCCTCATTTTTGTGGCATGGGGGCCTTTCTCCTCGCCCTCGTCTTCCACCAGCATGCGATCCTTCGGCTCGTCGCTTTCCTTGTCGCCGGCCTCCTTGCCGTTTTCCTTCGATTCGTCCTCGCCCTCGTCTTTCTTCTCGGCGTCCTTCTTGCCGTCGCCCTTGATCACTTCTTCGTCGCTCTTGGGCGCCCAGGGCGAACCCACCTTGGCGCGAAGCGGAACCACGAACAGCCGATCGGTCTCCGTATAGACGAACGTCGTTCCCACGTCTTCATATTGGGGACTGCTGAAATCGCGATTGCTGGCGAACGCCAGATAGTCACCCTTCCGGTCGAAGGTGGGCCAGGTATCGTTGAACATGCCGGAGGTAACCTGATGCTTCTCGTCGGCGCCGACGTCGTAGATCCAGATGGCCGACTGGAGATTGTCCCCGCCCTTGGGATAGGCAATCCAGCGCGCGTCGGACGACCAGCTCAGGCGCGGCGCCGCGGCGAATGGCTCGTCGTCGAAATGCCGCGTTTCGTTCTTTTCCAGATCGTGCAGGTACATCGCTCCCGTCTTGTCCTGGAATGCCAGGAACTTGGAGTCGGGCGACCACGTCGGGTTGTAGTAGTAGGGGCCCTGACCGT
Source organism: Phycisphaerae bacterium (assembly GCA_024102815.1). Lineage (NCBI taxonomy): Bacteria > Pseudomonadati > Planctomycetota > Phycisphaerae > Phycisphaerae bacterium. Next base: position 26,907 of record JAGFJJ010000062.1, on the reverse strand, counting down.
TGGAAATCTTGCGCGGCTCACCCTTCCCGTCCGCCGCATTCAGGTAGACCTCGTACTCCCCGGTTTCATCCGAGAACCAGGCCATCCACTTCCCGTCCGGACTCCATGCAGGATCGCGCTCGGCCACGCCGGACGTCCTCGTGAGCTGGCGCGGCGAGCCGTGCTTGGCGGGCAGCGACCAGATATCGCCCCGGGCTTCAATCAACGCGCGCTTGCCGGTGGGCGAGATGCTGGCGCTCTGCACGAAGTCATCCGCATCGACGAGCTGCTCGCGCACGGTAGGACGATCGCCGGGAATGGTCACCTCCACCTTCCGCGTCTGCCGCGTGCCCAGATCGAGCAGCATCAGGTCGGGACCGTGCTGAAAAACGATCTCGCCCTTGCCGTCGCCGCCGGGGCCGACCGCAGGCCATTTCACGTCGTAGTCGGCGAAGTCCGTAATCTGTTCGCGCTGACCGGAGACCGTGTCATAGGCCCAGATGTTCAGCCGCGGATGCGGGCCGTCGTCGGATATGTAGTAGAGCGTCTTGCCGTGCCACATGGGCTGCGAGTCCGTTCCCTCCCAGTCCGTGATCTTCTTCGACGTGTGGTTCATCAGGTGAAACAGCCAGATATCCGTGGCCATGCCGCCGCGATAGCGCTTCCACGTTCGGTTGTCGCGCGTGTGCGGCGTGTAGGCCAGCCACTTGCCGTCCGGGCTGATGGTCCCGTTCGCGCCGTACGGAACGGGGAGCCTGGCCGGAAGTCCGCCCTCGGGAGGGACGGTAAACAACTGCATCATCCGCGGCAGGCCCGCCTGCCCGTTGGAGTAAAAGATGATCTCGCCGGTGGGGGACCAGTCGTAGACGATTTCGGTGGCCGCGTGGTGGGTCACCCGCCGCGCGATGCCGCCATCCACCGGAATCGTGTAGATATCCTGATCACCCTCGTAATTGCCCGTGAAGGCAATGGTCTTTCCGTCGGGGCTGAAGCGCGGAAAGACTTCCAATCCTGGCGGACTCGCGAGCGGTTCGGCGGTTCCCCCCTCGCGCGGGACGAGCCACAGGTCGTTTCCATACACGAACACGATCTGTGACGCGCTGACATCCGGGAAGCGCATCATGCCGCCGTGCGGCTGGAATCCGTCGGAATCGGACTGGGCCCGCGCCGGGGCGGTTGCCGCGACGCACAAGGCGGCCACGACCATGGAAAGTAGTCCACGGCAAGCGCGATGAAATCCACTCGGCGCGCCCGTTGGGGCCGTGTTAACGACATCAGTTCGAATTTTCATTCTCGTTTCCCTTCGTTGCATGGGCTGCCGGTGCCGCGCCCGCAGCGATACACCTGGGCGGCTTGAATGCCCTCGGTTCCCCCGTTCGCAAAATCGGCGTCCTCCAATCTAACGGGAAGACCGGTTGAATCCCTTGTTGCTTCTTGTCGAAGCGTGTCGATTGCTGAAGCCCGGCGCCGACGACTCAAGCGGATGCGGGCGTCGCAAGCATACGCTCCGCGCCACGAGGAGCCGGCACGACGCCGGATGGACACGTTTTCGCCGGCACTTCGAGCACTTCGTCGTAGAGAGCCGAAAGCTGTGCCGCGAGGCGGGCAAGACCGAATCGATGTCGGGCCAGTTTGCGTCCGGCCTGACCGAGGGCATTTCGAAATTCGACGTCTTCAAGGAGGCGGCGCATGGCAGCGGCCAGTTGCCGGGGTCGATGCGGCTCGATCAGCAATCCGTTGCGTCCGTCTTCGAACACTTCCGGCAGCGCGCCCACGCGCGTCGCGATCACCGGCCGTCCCGCCGCCAGCGCTTCGAGAACTGCAACGGGCAGCCCCTCGTGATGACTGGGTTGCACGTACACATCGGCCCACTCGAGCAGATCGGCTTTACGATCGCCGGCAACCGTCCCGACGTAGCGAACGCAGCCACTCAGGCCGAGATGGGCAATCTTGCGTTGGAGTACGGCCACATCGCCGGCGGTGCCTTCCGGACCCGCAAGCACGAGTTCGAATTCGCGACCCGCGCCGCGAAGCTCGTAAGCCGCACTGAGCAGGTCGTCCACGCCCTTCCAGAGATCCATGCGCGCAAGCAGCAGGAATCGACAAGACGCTGACTCATTCTGCGGCCGAGGCAACGCCGGTCGGTGCTCGGCAACGGCGTTCTCTATGGCGACGACGCGCGCTTGCGGGGCGAGCCGTTGCAACTCCGCCATCCAGGATTTCGAGAGTGCGATAACCCGCGTCGCGGCGGTAAGCGCCCGGCGGATCATCATGCGGCCGACCGGCCCGGCGGAACGAGCATAGGAATCGAAGGCCGCGCCGTGCACGTGCAAAGCAGTCGGGATCCCCATTCGGTGCGCGGCGCGAAGATCGAAGGCCGTGCGGTGAAAGGAGAAGCCGCTGCACGTGTGCAGGTGGACGATCGCGGGACGCAAGGTCCGCAGCGTGTTTCGAAAGTCCGAAAGGGCCCCCAGGTGTCGCCTCAGCCGTCCGACAATGGTCTCGCGGCGAGTCGAGGCAGTCGTGGGATAAAGGACGCAGCGGTAGGCGTCGCCGAAGTCGAGCTCCAGCATCTGCCGAACGACCGTGGCCATCCCGCCGGTGGAGCACTCAGGATCGGGGCCGACGACGAGAATCGTTCGCGATCGGCCTGGTGAAGATGTTGACATGCCCGTTTCCAGCATTGAGAGAGCGGTTTCAGCCGGCGCTTCTCAGCACGCGCGAAGGGCGCCTGTGCCCGCTTCTCGCTGGGTAGGTCGGATAATATCGGGGATGACTTGAACGTAAGGCGGTCTGGCGGCCGAGGACACCGCCTGCGGCGGCGCGCCGCGCACATGCATCGGGATGTCCTGACCCTCTCTCTTACGCCCTCTTGCGTTTCAGCGCCGCCGTATTCTTGCCGGCGGTTTCCTTGGCCGCAGATGCGGATGCCGTGACCTTGGCCACGGGCGCTTCTTTCGTCGCCGATTTGTCGTCGGACGCGGCACCCTTGGCTCCGGCAGGCGGCACTTGGCGCTTGGCGACCACGGCCGCGTGGATCTCCTCAAACAGGTCGCGGTTGTCCAAGAGGAACTGCTTGGCGTTCTCGCGTCCTTGTCCGAGGCGGATGTCCTTGTATCCGAACCAGGCGCCGCTCTTGCTCACGATGCCGTCGACGATGGCCAGATCGATCAGGTCACCCTCGCGACTGATGCCGCCGTCGAACATGATGTCGAACTCCGCCTCGCGGAACGGTGCCGCCACCTTGTTCTTGACCACCTTCGCCCGGACGCGGTTGCCCATGGCCACGTCACCCTCCTTGATGGAGGCGATGCGGCGGATGTCCAGCCGGACGGAGGAGTAGAACTTCAGCGCCCGGCCTCCGGGCGTCGTCTCCGGGTTGCCGAACATCACGCCGATGTTGGTCCGCAACTGGTTGATGAAGATGACAATGGTCTTCGACTTGCCGATCGCCGCGGTGAGCTTGCGCAACGCCTGACTCATAAGCCGCGCCTGGAGCGCAACGTGCGCGTCGCCCATGTCGCCCTCGATCTCGGCCTTGGGGATCAGCGCCGCCACGGAGTCCACCACGATCACGTCCACCGAGCCGCTGCGTACGAGCATCTCGGTGATCTCCAGCGCCTCCTCGCCAGACTCCGGCTGGCTGACGAGCAGCTTCTCCAGGTTGACGCCGCACTTCTTCGCCCAACCGGGGTTGAGGGCATGCTCGGCGTCGACCACCGCGGCGATGCCGCCCAGACGCTGAGCGCTGGCCGCAACGTGCAGGGCAAGCGTCGTCTTGCCCGACGACTCGGGTCCGAACATCTCGATGATGCGCCCGCGAGGCAGCCCGCGCCCGCCCAACGCCAGATCGAGCGACAACGCTCCCGTGGGCACGCCTTCCACCTCGGCGTCCATCTTGTCGAGCTGCATGATGGCGCCCTTGCCGAAGGCCTGCTCGATTTGCTTGAGCGCCCGGCCGAGGGCTTCTTCTCGGCGTGCCTGAACTTCCTCACTGATCGCGGTCTTCATATTCGTTCTCACGTTGGATCTTGGCGCCCGCCTCCGAGAGCGGCGCGGCTGACAATGGCGTAAGTTGGTCCCTTGGGCGAAAGCACGGAAGACATCAATGTGAGCGTATCAATCGACTGCGCCACCGGCTCGAGCGTCGCAGCGTCGACGGCGCTTCGAAGCCGCCCGCCGGATGAATCGTCCTTCACCCGGCCGATGGTCACGTGCGGCGTGAATGGGCGATCCTCGCGCGGGAATCCCAAGACTTCCATTTCCGATTCCACGCACCCGGCGCAGGCCTGGAATTCGCCCGTTTCGTCGTTCGCGCCCGCCCAGACAATGCGAACCGGTCCGCGCGGCGGGAAGCATCCGGTCGTTTCAAAGGTCGCTGAAAAGGACTCCATGCCCTGGGCGGTTCGCTCCAATGCCGTACAGACCTTCGGCACGTCGGCGTCGGGGACGTCTCCCAGGAATTTCACGGTCACGTGAAGTTGCTCCGCCGGCGTCCAGCGAACCATGCTCCAGTCCCGCTTCATTCGACCTTGCAGCGCGGCCAGTCGCTGCCGCACGGCCGATGTCAATTCAATGGCTACAAAAAGGCGCATGCACCAACGACCCGGCTCGAAACGACTCAGTCGATACGCAACATCCGCACGTATTCATCCACGCGGGCGTCAATCTCCTCGCGCTTCAGGCGCTCGGTCCGCCGCGTGGAGAAATCCTCGATCTGGAACGACGATGCCACCGTGCCGCGAACGATGGCCCGCTTGAGACTCCCCAGGTTCTCCATTCCGGCATGCGCCAGATACCCCATGAATCCGCCGGCGAAGCTGTCGCCTGCGCCGGTGGGATCACGCACCACGCGCGCCGGGTACGCGGGCAGGCCCACCGCCTGTTCCCGCGTGACCAGCAGGGCCCCGTGCTCGCCCTTCTTGATAATGACGAAGCGCGGCCCGAGCTCCAGAATGGTGTCCGCCGCCAGAAGCAGATTCATCTTCTCCGTCAGCATGCGCGCCTCGCCGTCGTTGAGAATGACGCCGTGGACCCGGCGAAGCGTCTCGATCAGCGAATCCCGCTCGGTCTTGATCCACAGGTTCATGGTGTCGCAGACGACAAGGCGGGGACCGGTGAGCTGGCCGAGCAACTCGCGCTGCGAAGTCGGATGGGTCGCCGCAAGGAACGCGTAGTCGCTGTCCACGAAAGGCGCGGGTACCTTGGGCGCGGCTTCGGCGAGGACGTTGAGATGTACGTCCACCGTCTCGGCCTCGTTCATGTCCCCGGTATACTTCCCCGTCCACCGGAACGTGCGGCTCTGCTCGCGGACCTCCAGGCCGGAAAGGTCGATGCGCCGCTCTTCCAGAACGCGGCGAAACGCGGGTGGAAAATCTCCCCCCACGACGCCCACCAGGCGCACCGGGCCGTAAAACGCCGCCGCGAGGGCGAAGTTCACGGCGGTGCCGCCGAGGACGTTTTCCGCCTCTCCGTGCGGGGAAATGATGTTATCAATGCCCAAACTGCCGGTGACCAGTAACGACACGCCGTACCTCCCTTTTTCTGGATCCTCTGGCATGATAATCCGTGTTCCTCTGGACCGCAAGCAAAATGTTCGTAAAATGTTCGGATCGTCCCGGAAGGCGGTTCAGGGACGTCGGATTGCGGATCGGCGGCTCCGGCCGGATTACCATGTCCACGCCCGAACTGATCAGCGAGGCCATCATGCCCTTTGCGGGCACGTTCGACGCATCGGCCATGGGGCGCGGCGAACCGGGCCTGCCCGCCGGCTTTTCCTGGCGCGATCGTGACTACGCCATCACGCGCGTCCTCCAGGCGTGGAAGCACTCCTCGCGCGAGGGCAGCACGGCCCAGGGCCAGCTTTACCTCCGCCAGCACCGTTATAAGCTCCTCATGGACGACGGCTCGACGTGGGAAGTCTACTTCGTTCGCCAGACGCCCAAGACCGGCAGCCCGAAGAAGCGCTGGTTCTTGTACACGCGTGACGCCGAGCCGGCGTGAACGAAGCCAGCCTCGTTATTCAAGGATCCTCATCATGCTCAACAAGAATTATCCCTACTACCTCGCCAACAAGCCCGTCCAGGCCAATACCGACCTCGAAGTCCGCAACAAGTACACCAACGAAGTCGCCACGCGGGTGGCCAAGGCTGACGCCAAAACCATCGACACGGCCATCGCCGCGGCGGTCGAGGCCTTCCCGCGTATGCGCAAGTTGCCCGCGTACCATCGCCAGGCCGTGCTCAATCATGTGGTCAAGCGCGTCGAGGAGCGCAAGGACGAACTCGCACGAGCGCTCTGCATCGAAGCGGGCAAGCCCATCCGCGACGCCCGAGGCGAGGTGGCCCGTCTGGCCGATACGTTCCGGGTCGCGGCCGAGGAGTCCGTGCGCATGGGCGGCGAGGTGATGACGCTGGACATCAGCGCCCGCGTCGAGGGCTACGAGGGATTGTGGAAGCGCTTCCCCATCGGTCCGTGCAGCTTCATCTCGCCGTTCAACTTCCCCCTCAACCTCGTGGCCCACAAGGTTGCCCCGGCCATCGCCGTGGGCTGCCCATTCATTCTCAAGCCCGCGAGCTGGACACCGATCGGCGCCATCATCCTCGGTGAGATCCTGGCCGAGACGGACCTGCCGCCCGGTGCGTTCTCGATCCTTCCGTGCTCGCGCGAAGGGGCCGACCTATTCACCACTGACGAACGCCTCAAGCTGCTCAGCTTCACCGGCTCGCCCGACGTCGGCTGGGAACTCAAGGCCAAGGCCGGCAAGAAGAAGGTCGTCCTTGAACTCGGCGGCAACGCGGCCTGCATCGTTGACCAAGACGCCGACATCGACTTCGCGGCCGAGCGCATCATCCTCGGCGCCTTCTACCAGAGTGGCCAGAGCTGCATCAGCGTGCAGCGCATCCTCGCCCACGAAAGCGTTTACCCGCGTCTCGCCGGCCTGCTGAAAGATCGCTGCGCCAAGCTGAAAATGGGCGACCCGCAGGAGGAGGACACGTTCATCGGCCCGATGATCTCCGAAGGCGACGCCAAGCGCATGGAAGAGTGGGTGGATGAGGCGAAGAAGCGCGGGGCCAAGGTCATTTGCGGCGGCAAGCGTCACGGCCTGTTCTACGAGGCGACGCTCTTGGAAAGCGTCCCCCGCGACGCGAAGATCAGTTGCGTGGAGGTCTTCGGCCCGGCCGCCACGCTCGAGCCCTTCACCAGCTTCGCCGAGGCCTGCCGCGTGGTCGATGACAGCGTCTACGGACTCCAGGCGGGTGTCTTCACCAAGAACATCGACCGCGCCTGGTACGCCTACAACGAGCTCGACGTGGGCGGCGTGGTGATCAACGACGTGCCCAGCTTCCGCGTGGACAACATGCCCTACGGCGGGATCAAGGACTCCGGCCTGGGCCGGGAGGGCGTCCGCTTCGCCATGGAGGACATGACGGAAATCAAGATGCTGGTGATGAATAAGGTGGGGCGGTTATAGTAGCCGGAATTGGGAACGGCAAAAACCGGGCGACCCCGGCGTTTCTGGCGAGAACATGGCTATTAACTTGGACAAGCCCCATCGTTGGAAGGCAGACATTGCCGCTTCCGTTGACATGTTCAACGATTGGTTCTTGAAGTTCGCGCCGCAGGCGTATCGCGACAGCAGACGAGGAGCCGTGCGGGACGTGCGAAAGGCGTTTCGCCGGACGGGCGATCTGACAACGATTCGTTCAACGACTATCCTGGAGGCACCTTCAATCTTGCAGGTATTGCGCATGGCGACCTGTCCACCGCTTGCTCGAGATCGCCTCGTGGGCCTCGCTTACACATCCAAGTCTTTCGTCCAGGCACTGGAGTCCGGCCGCATACCGCTCCGAATGAAAGAGGATGAGCGGCGTGACCACGCGGCACGGATTTGCCAGACCATAACCCGAATGATTGACCAGGATGTGGCGGTCTGGCTGGAGAGACGCACGACGGCGAATCCGACTCAACGGTCGCGCGCTGCTACGATTATCGCTGACCGCCTCTGCGGAGCGGTCTCAGACCCCATTATCCGCAACGCCCAGGAAAAACGTCAGCTTGACCGACTTGCCAGCTATTTGACGGCGAAGCAATATAGTCACGTCCAACCCGCTCCCGCCGCGCCGATCACCGCAATGAAATCGGGGACGTTCGGATTTCGCGTAACCGTTCGCGCTGGCACTGCTCGTACTGTCAACATTCCTGTGGATTTCGTGTTCCAACCGCATGAAGCCTCAAATGGACGATTACCCGTCCTGATCGAAGCGAAGTCTGCGGGGGACTTTACCAACGTCAACAAACGTCGCAAGGAAGAGGCAACCAAGATTCGCCAATTGCGCGAAACCTACGGCGATAACGTTCAATACCTTCTGTTTCTTTGCGGGTATTTTGACAGCGGCTATCTTGGGTATGAAGCTGCTGAGGGAATTGATTGGATATGGGAGCATCGCATAGAAGACCTGGATCAACTGGGGCTGTAGCGTGAGTACGGTCGCTCAACAAGAGGATCTCCGCCTTCAGGAGCAGACGGCGTTCGATTCAGGGAGAGAACTTCGCCTCCGGAATCAGCGCGGCCAATACGCTACGCCGACACGACTTGCCCAGGAGATCATGTCCTTTATATGTCCGCGAGTATCAGGCCCGATCCGAAGGTTCCTGGAGCCCGCGCTCGGCACGGGAGCGTTCTATTCGGCTTTCCTGCATTGTTGCGAGAACACATGCTTGGAATACGCCGCCGGATTCGAGGTCGATCAGCAGTTGGCTGCCGTCTCGCATTCCCTGTGGCGAGAACACGATTTGGATGTTCACACTGGAGACTTCTTGCGAGCGGACCCGGCGAGCACGCCGCCCTTCGATCTCGTAGTGACGAATCCGCCTTATGTCAGGCACCACCATCTTTCGACCGATGACAAACGGCGACTCCAAACGGCCGTGCAAGATCGCGTCGGGCTACGCGTAAGCGGCTTGGCTGGGCTCTACGTCTACTTCATCCTGATGGCAGATGCTTGGATGACTGAGGGAGGACTCGGCTGCTGGCTGATACCCGCCGAGTTTCTTGACGTCAATTATGGGCGAGCACTCCGGGAATACCTGGCCAGGCGAGTGCAGCTCCTTCGCGTGCACCGGTTTCACGCTGATGATGTCCAGTTTGATGACGCGCTGGTTTCTTCTTGTGTCGTCTTGTTTCGGCGCAAGCAGCCGTCGCTATGCCACGTTGTCGAGTTCACCCACGGAGGGAGTCTCGCGCTTCCGGGGGAATCTTTGCGAGTGACAGTTGGGCAGCTTGACCCTGGATCAAAATGGGCAAGTTACTTTCGTCCCCGTCAGGACCACAATCCTGATGACCTACGCCTGGGTGACTTGTTTGACATCAAGCGAGGATTGGCAACTGGATCGAATCGGTTCTTCATCATGCCGCGCGAAGTGGCGCGATCCAAAGGCATTCCTGACGAGGCCGTCCGCCCGATACTTCCCAGTCCCCGTGAACTTACGAGTCGAGTCATTGCCAGATCTTGCGACGGCTTTCCTGATCTCCCTCGGCAGCTTGTACTGATAGACTCGAAACTCACCCCGCAAGAGGTCCGTGGTACCTATCCAGAATTCTGGGAATACCTCGAGCAAGGCGCGCGCGAGGGAGTCAGCGTCGGATACCTCGCTAGTCGCAGAACCCCGTGGTACTCCCAGGAAAACAGGCCGGCCGCGAAGATCCTCTGCACGTACATGGGGCGATCGCGATCAGGACGGCCGCCCGTTCGGTTCATTTGGAACGACTCGGATGCGACGGCAGCGAATGTCTACTTGCTTCTATATCCTAAAGTGGCCCTCAGTGCTTGTATTGAAAAGGAGCCGGGAGTACTGAGACAGGTATTTGAATGCCTACAAAAAGTCTCCGGCGATTTGCTGATTGGTCAAGGCCGGGTATACGGCGGGTCATTACACAAACTTGAGCCTCGCGAGCTCGCCTCGGTTCCCGTCCCTGCGCTACGGCAAGTCGTACCGGAATTGTGTGAACATCGGCAACTTGCGTTATTCGACTAGGGGTATCCCTTGCCCCACATTCGCCATCTTCTGACCATCGACGCTCCGCCCGAGGTCGTCTTTCGCGCCGTGACCACGCACGAGGGCCTCGCCGGGTGGTGGACGCGGGAGAATGTGGCCGAGGCCCGTGTCGGGGCGATTCTCGAATTCAAATTCGGCGATCACTACCACAACAAGATGAGGCTCACCCGGCTGGAGGCCGATCGCCGCGTCGAGTGGGAATGCCTGCAAGGGGACAAGGAATGGGTCGGCACGCGTTTCTTCTTCGACCTGCAGGACCAGAACGACAAGACGCTGCTCCGCTTCGGCCACGACGACTGGCGCGAGGTCACCGACTTCTACGCCAACTGCAACACGCATTGGGCCCACTACATGAACAGCCTCAAGGCCTACTGCGAGACCGGCCGGGGCACGCCCTTCGACGGGTGACGACGTAGAGCTTGCCGCCCCCGTTTCGTCATTCCGGCGAAAGCCGGAATCCAGGACGTAGTTGGTGTACTCGGCAGGGCGTGCGGTTCGCACTCCCCAACGAGGCCTTCTTCCCCTCCGTCGCTTCGTACCTCCGTCGCTCCGTGGCTTCCGCCTGATTCCGCATCCCTCACACGGCCACCATCACCCGATAGGCAAGGTCTTCGTCGCGATTCTTCTCCGAAAATCGTACGACACGCACGTCGCGACCCAGCGGACGCCACACGTTCGGGTCGGTCGGACCGAAAAGGGCGACCGTCTTCACCCCCGTCATCGCGGCCACATGCGTCATGCCCGCGTCAAGGCCGATGTACAGGTCGCATCCCGCGACAAGTTCCGCCGCGGCGGGAAGCTCTTCCTCGTAGAGCACCGGTGCGGCCGACGCCAGCTCCCGGTGCCACGATGTTGGCATCCGCTCGCGCTCGTCTGGGCCGATCATCCACGCCACATCGAAGTCGCACTCGCGCAATGCGGCGATCAGGACCTTCCATTGCTCGATGCGGATGCACTTTTTCAGCGACCCACTTCCTGGATGACACAGGGCGACGGGCCGTGACTCGCCCAGCCGCAGTCGACGCCGCAGGTTCACGAACCACCCTTGCCGAGTTTCGGTATCAATGTCGCACAGTGCGGAGGTCGGCGCGGTACCCGCCGATTCAATTCCGACTTGGTGCAGCCACTGCTCCGTGATGTGCTTCCCGGCCAGGGGACCATCGGTTCTTGGGCGAGGGTCAATCCCGTAGATGTTTCCGCGGCAGGCTCGGGCCAGCGGCCTGACCACGGGCTCGGCAGCGCCGCCGAACAGGCTGACGATGGCTTCGAAGCGCGAGATCGCCCGGCGCCGCTCCGACACGCTGCGCTCGTCATCGCGATACAAAAAAGGGGTCAAAACGCCGAGGCGGGCCACCTCGTCGATCGGGTGCACACCCTCCATCCAGACCAGCAGCCCGGACCGCGCCCACATCGCGACATGCTGCACGTTCCAATGCTCTCTCAGCGCGGCCGCGAAGTGAACGGCGAGCACAAAGTCGCCGAGTGCCCCGCCGTGAAGAATGAGTATTGAGGAAGGGTTCATCGCCTCGACGCTGTGTGCCATGCCCACGCCTCGTGGGCATGCGCCTCGGCAGGCTGAAAGGCCTGAAGGGGCACATCCGTTGGCATGTGCCGCGTGTGCGCGCCGATCAACTCGCAAACTGCTTCGCTGACAGATTCAGAAACTCCAGCGCCGTGCCCCACAGCAGCCGGTCCTTCACCGGCGACGAGAGGTCGTCCATCGATTCGATCAGCTTGCCCGGCTCCGCTTCACCGAGCGGGAAGGGGTAATCCGAGCCGAGGGCGACGCGCTCCGCACTGACCAGATTGATCAGGTGCCGCAGCATGTCGGCGTCGTGGGTGAGCGAGTCGACATAGAACCGGCCGAGGTATTCGCGCGGCCCGCGAGGGTTGTCCACGGCGCACAGGTCCGGCCGGCAGTCGAACCCGTGCTGAATGCGCCCGAGAATCCCGGGAAACGACCCCCCGCCGTGGGCGAAGCCGATCCGCAACCTGGGCAGCTTCTCCAGCACCCCGCCGAAGATCAGCGACGACAGGGCGATGGCCGTCTCCGCGGGCATGCCCACCAGCCAGCTCAGCCAGTAGCGGTTCATGCGGTCGTTGGCCAGCACGTCCCACGGGTGCACGAATATGCTCGCCCCAAGTGCCTCCGCCGCTTCGAGCACTTCCACGATTTCGGGTTCATTGAGATTCGAACCGTTGACGTGCGTGCCGATCTGCACGCCGGGGAAGTGCAGTTCCTTCACGCAGCGCTCGAGCTCGCGGATGGAAAGCCGGGAGTCTTGCAGCGGAAGCGTGCCCAGCCCGATGAAACGCTTCGGGAATTCGCGGACGACACCCGCGATGTGGTCGTTGAGCAACTTGGCGAGGTCGGCCGTGTCCTGCGGCTTGGCCCAGTAGCTGAACATCACCGGCACGGTGGAAAGCACCTGTACGGAGACACCCGTGGCGTCGCAGTCGCTGATCCGCGCCGCGGGCGACCAGCAGTTCTCGTGGATGTCACGAAACCGGCGGTCGTCGATCCACATCTGCGCCCGGCAGGAATCGACGTGTTCGAGGCGTACCCAGCCGCCGTAGCCGTAGCGCTCCCGAAGATTGGGCCAGTCCGGCGGGAGGATGTGCGTGTGCAGGTCGATCTTCATCAGGTGGCGATCATGGTCATCTCGGAGCGAAAATCATGCCCCGACCGGCGCCGGCGGCTGCATTACCGTGCCGCACTTCTTGCAGGTCCGCAGCGACTCGTCCGCCCAGAAGCCCTCCATCAGCGGCTTGAGCTGCTTGACGATGTTGGTCAGGTAGAATTCCGGGTCGTACAGGATCGTGTCGCACTTCTCGCAGTAATACCGCAGGTGGTCGTTGTGTCCCTCGGGGCGGCGCCGCTCGACCACCATTCCCACCGTGCCCGCGGGGCGCTGCGGCGAGTGGGGGATGTTCGGAGGGAGCAGGAAGATTTCGCCTTCCCGGATGGGCACGTCGCGGCGCTTGCCGCCCTCGATGATCCGGACGGTGATGTCGCCTTCGATCTGGTAGAAGAACTCCTCCGTGGGATTGACGTGGTAGTCCTTCCGCACGTTGGGACCACCCACGATCATGATGATGAAGTCGCGATCCTCGTACACCTGCTGGTTGCCGACGGGGGGTTTGAGCAGGTGGCGGTGCTCCTCAATCCAGCTCTTCAGGTTGATGGGGGCTTGGGTGGACATGGCGTTCTCCTCGGTTTTCTCGTTCGTAACCGGCCTGCAAGCGGAGTGTAGCGGTCGCGGCGCAGACGCGTCAAACCTATTGACATTGCCGGCGCCCGGCGCCTAATGCGCGGTTGAGACAGGCGCGGTCCCCCAATGAAAGCCCGGGCACGGACCGAACCGCGGGAATCTTCTGGGAATCCAATCCTCGACGGGAGTCCGAACATGCGCGGCGCATCGGTAGGGGCGGGGATCGTCCTGCTGGTCGGGGTTGCCCTGGCCGGTTGCGTGGACGTCAACGTTCCCGACAGCTTCTCGCTCCTGCCCGTGGGCACGTCCTTTATCATGAGGGGCACGTCGGCCGTGGTCGATGACCCCACCGGACAACCCTGCCTCGTTTGGATCGGTGAGAACGGCGTGACCTACTACCTCTTTCAGGACGCCCGCCTGGAGAATGAAACGTTCGACCGAATCACCACGCCGGGTACGACTTCCCGTCTCCAACTCGCCACACGCTCCGATTTGGAGGCCAGTTGTCAGATCGGGACCATCGTCGAAGTTGAAGACGTGCTCGAAATTGCCGACTGAGGCCGACAAAACGCACCCCGGACCTCCGCGCTCCCGGCTTTTCGGACGCTGCACGCGAATCCCGCTTTCCACCGGGGGACGGCCCCATCGATTTTTTGCCCACGAGACCCGCTTTACTTGCGAGGCGCGCCGGTCATAAGATGAACGTGTGATAACGGCCGGTTGGGGAACCGGCGTCTATCCGCGCGGGCGGTCGCCAGCCGCAGCCAACTCCTTTTTGCGTCGGCGTCGGTGGGCGATCGAACCGCTGGGGACGATTCGGCGGAATCCGCATCGAGAGCGGACTTGCCGGGCAGTTTGTTCTATTTGGGGAACTGAGTAAAGGGGGGCGATCTTTCTCATGCCTTGGACCTCCTGGTCCGGGGCGGCGAGTCTACCAAGATTGCCCAAAAGGGCTTGTTTGTCGATCCTCGGATCGATACGATGATGTGTTGCCGGCCTTGCCTGCCGGGTACGCGAGGTCCCCCGCTTCGGACCGTCGCGGATGTACGCGCCGCGGCGTTAGGGGCGATGTCGCGGCATTTTGCAGGTGAGCGTCACGGCGGGTCGTGTCGGGGTGTCGACGTGGCCTGAAAGTTGCTGGGGAACTCGGGGCTGCCGCAAGATCAAGCAGTACCGTCTTCTTTGGGGGTCCAATGCGGAATCTCGCGGGTTAAGGAATTGCAATCCTTCGTGGTGTTTCCGCGTGGGCATTCATGGGTGTATCTGAAACGACTTTCTGCAAGAGGAAGAACGATGGACACGAGTCGCAAAGGTCGGCTGGGATTCTTGACCGCTGCGGTCCTGCTGGCGGTTGGAACGGTCGTCGCGCAGGCTTCCGGGCCTGAGTGCACGGCCAGCACCGAGGAAGCATCGGCATTGGTTCCGCTGGGGGACGGGGCCGGGGCGATGCAGGTCACGCCTCTACCCCATAACCAGAAGTACATCCTCCACACCGATAGCGGGCAAACCCAGGTGCTCCGCTCGCCGCTGGCGGCTGACCCTGACAAGATCGTCTACAAGAACACGCGAGGTACCTTCCTCTATTCAAATGGCTCGCCCGGTATCTCCATTGCCGACGACGCCTCGACCTACCTGCTCGATAATTGCGGGATCTCCCGCCTCCGCGTCTTCGTCAACGGCGGTGTGGTGGGCGGCGGAAGTGAATTCCGCGCGGTCGTGGATCTGTACACGGCCTGCCCCCAGGCCGGCGGTACGCAGATCCCCCTGTCGTCGCGCACGTTCCTCAACCTCGACAACGACATTGCGGTGACGCACGTCCTCGAGGCCACGTACGATCCGGCCCAGGTCCAGATCCCTTCGACCGTCTGGGTCCGCGTGCGCTTCAGTGCTGCGCCCGGCAATCCGCTTCCCACCAAGGCCGGTTGGGTCGGTGGATCTCCGCCCGACCGCGGTTTCTCCGTCGACGCCTTCTACAACGGCGTCAGTCTCCAGTGTAACTCGTTCTTCGGGGGCTCGCCTGCGTTCCCGCACGGCAGCTTCAATATGGAGATCTATGCGGACGAGGCCTGCCCGTCGGCCTACGTTGCCTATTACGCGGTGAACCCCAACGCGGGCGCCTTCCTCGATATCAACGGGGGACAGACTTTCGCCGACGATATCCAACTCGCACTTCCTCCCGGCGGATCGTGTGAAGTGGCTTCCTACCGCGTGGGCTTCAAGGCCACGTCGTTCTCGATTACCGACTTCAACATCACTACCGGCTTGCGCACGCTCGGCAGCGGGGCGCCGATTGGGGGGTCCGAATTCTCGCGGCATTACGAACTCAATCCGCCCGCGGACGAGCCCGAACGCCGCTTCGTGGTCAACCAGTTGATCGAACACCGATACATCGTTCCCGACAACGTTTTCATCAACCTGAGCGCCGGGACCAGATACTACGTCACGTGGACGATCGACAGGAACGGCATCGGCGTCGTCAATCCGTCCAAGGCCCAGGTGGGAACCACCCAGAACACGTTCTGGTCCATCAATCCCGACTGGCAGTTGGTGCAGTTCCAGGGGAACGTCCCGGCCATCATGTACATCGTGGTCACCTGCCGCGGCGAGGCTCCCACCGGAGCGTGCTGCCCGCTGCAGGAGGGCGGCCTCGATCGCCCGGCATGTACGATCGATCAGGATTGTCCCGAAAACCGCTACTGCGAAACGGTCAGTTGCACGACCGATGCCGACTGTCCGCAGGGAACGTGCAATGTAAACACGTGCACCTCGAAGGCCTGTTCCGAGGCGGTTTGCTTCGACACCGTCGATGCGATCACCTGTGCCGAGGTGGACGGCCGATGGGTCGCGAGCGGACTGTGCAAGAACAATCCGTTCAACCCGCCGTGCGGTACGCAAGCCTGCTGCCGCCCGGGTGACGCCTGCGACGACCTGACCTTCAGCCAGTGCCAGGCCATCGTCGATCCGGATTCGCCGACGGTCAGTTGCACGACCGACGCCGACTGCTTCCCGAACCGGACGTGTCAGCCGAACAACCTCTGTTCGCCGCGCACCGCGATCTGGAATCCGGGCGCCTTCTGCGACGACTTCGATTTCAACTGCGGCTTCTTCGCGTGCCTCTACTCGACCAACGATTGCTACACGGGAATTCCCGAAGTCACCTGCAACCAGGAGGAGATCACCGCCTGCACCGCAAGAAAGTGCACCGCGGACTTCGAATGCTCGAGCGTTCCCTACACGGGTCACTGCAAGACCGTATCGGGTATCGCCGGAAAATGGTGTACGTCTTCCGTGTGCGGCGATTGGGCCTGCACGGGAAATAATGCCAATCCTCAGATATTCCAGCCCGGCCAGTGCGAAATCGGCTTCCCCGATGACGCGCTCTGTGCCGATCTTGGTCCCAGCTTCTTCTGTGACTCCGTGTCGCGCGTCTGCACCACCGGTCAGGACACCGGGTGCGAAAACGTCGAGTGCTGCAATGACGTGTGCAGCTTCAGCGGACAGGACGGATTGTTCTGCTGCACCAGCGCGTGGGACGAGGTGTGCGCCGGGTTCGCCAGCGATCTTTGCGGAACCCAGTCCGCGTTCGACTTCTGCTATTGCCGGCGGTGCAGCATCTCCGGCCAGGTTTGCGAGGTGGACGGCAACTGTCCGCTTCCCAACGAAACGTGCGATATTTCCTCCGCCTGCGGTCCCACCGAGATTCTGGTGAGCCCCACGACGGGTATCGGATCGGCCGTCGCGGACAACAGCAACGCGACCACCGAGACCGACGATCCCATCTTGTGCTGCTCGAAACTCGGTGCCGGCGCTCAGGGCGCGGGCTCGATCTGGTTCAAGTTCACCATGCCCCTCGGCCTGGGGACTTCCGCCCGTATCCACACCTGCAACACGCCGGGTGCCATCCAGGACTCTGTTCTCCAGCTCTTCAGCGTGGGAGACATGAGCGACGCGGAGAAAGCCTGTCAGTCGCTTGAGGCCATCGCGTGCAGCGACGACTTC
Organism: Phycisphaerae bacterium; assembly: GCA_024102815.1. NCBI lineage: Bacteria > Pseudomonadati > Planctomycetota > Phycisphaerae > Phycisphaerae bacterium. Next base: position 9,658 of record JAGFJJ010000062.1, on the reverse strand, counting down.
CCCGGCTGCGGCGGCGGACTCGGTGCGGACATCTGCGCCAAGAATCTCACGCCGGGTGCCACCTACTACGTCATGATGGCTTCCAAGGTTCCTACCCAGCAGACCGACTTCGAGCTTCGTATCGAGGTGCCCTGCACGCGGAACCTGCCCACCGCCGACGCCTGTGAGACGACCACGTCCTCCGTCCCCTCCGGGGCGGATACGACGGCGGCGTTCAGCCTGGCCAGTTCCACCATGGAGTGCCCGAACGAGCCTTGCGTGCCCGCCATGGTCAACGACGTCTGGCTCGATCACACGCCGTCCTGCACGGGTAACCTCACCGTGGATACGTGCGGCACGCCGGCCGGCCAGAATAACCCCGCCACGACCCTGGCGGTCTATCAGGTCCTCGACCCGTTCAACCCGTGTCCGCCGGACCTGCTCTTGGGCTGCAACGACGACGCGGAAGTGTCGGCCGCCGCCGCCCTGCTTCGTCCGCAGTCGTGCAGCCTGACGCAAACGTCCTGCAACACCGCGGCCGACTGCGCGAGCGTCTGCACGAATACCCTCACGCCGTGCACTTCGACGGCCAACTGCAACGCGTGCTCCGGCGACCCGAACCGTCCGTGCTTGTCGAACACGGATTGCAAGACCTGTCTGGTCGGCGGTGCGCCTTGCACGGTGAATGCCGATTGCGGCGTTGGCGGCGTCTGCGTGCAGGTTAACACGTGTACAGTCAGCGGAAATACGTGCCAGACGCAGTCCTGCTTGAGCTCCTGTGGCGACGCTTCTTCGGTAACCGTCCCCGTGTTTGCGGGCTCGTTCCTGAAGCTGCGCGTCGGTGGCGAGCTGGGCGGAACGCCTTCGGGCAATGTCCGCGTCCGCTGCATGCCGGACGACTGCAACGCCAACGGCGTTCCGGACGCCATCGACATTCAGATCAATGGCGACTGCAACAACAACGGCGAACCGGACGATTGCGACATCGCCAACGGCTGGGCGGACTGCCAGCCCGACGGCATTCCGGATCGTTGCCAGATCGCCGTCGGCAGCCCGGCACCGGGCGGACCGTTCTTCTGCACCGAAAACTGCAAGACGGACGCCAATGACGACGGCGTGCCCGACGAGTGCGTCGTGACCCCTTGCAGCATCGTGTCGGCCTTGCCCGCGGGATGTGCCATCGACGCCGGTCAGCCGCACGCCCTGGACAGCGCCGCGCCGCCGCAGGGTTGGAGCAGCGTCGAGATCACCTTCGACGGCTCCTGCGATGCTTCGACCCTGACGACGGGATCGTTCACCATCGCGACGCAGCCCGGTCCGGCCTCAGCGCCGACGATCACCAACGTCTCCGGTGTGGGCAATGTGGCCACGCTCACGTTCAGTGCGCCGATTCCGACGAACCAGTGGACGTGCGTGACCCATAGCGGCACCGACGTCTGCTTCGGCTACCTGCCGGGTGACGTGGACGGAAACCGCACGGCCAGTGAAACGGACGTGACGGCGCTGATCGCCTCGCTGGACGGTACGACGCCGCGGCCTGATTACGCCACGGACATCAACCGCTCCGGCGCTCCGACGGTCGCGGACATCACGCGGCTGATCGACGTGCTCAATGGCGGGAATACCTACAATGCGTGGAAGGGACAGGGGATTTCGATCGCCTGCCCGGCGCCGTGACGCGTTGATTCCGGTGGGCAGAGTGCATCGTGATGCACTTCGTGCCCGTCCGTGATACAATCAAACCAGAGCGGCGTGGCGATGATTCAGTCGTCACGCCGCTTTTCCATGCGCGGACGTTCTACCGCTTCGCGTCCATCTCGACGCACCTCTTGCCCGGCGTATGGATCGGTCGGGTGCGCGCGTGCCACTGCTCTCGAGCAGTGTCCTCAAATGCCCACGGGCGACTGCGCCGCGTGCATCTCGATGCACCCCTGGGCTTCTCAATTCGAATAGACGCGCACGACGAGCGTGTCGTTCTGCCCGCCGAAGCCGAAGCTGTTGGAAAGCGCCGCGCGGACCGGACGGCGTCGCGGCTCGTTGGGAATGTAGTCCAGATCGCAGTTGGGATCCGGCGTCTGGTAGTGGGCCGTGGGGGGAAGGATGCCGTCCCGGATGGCCAATACGCAGGTGATGAGTTCCACCGCGCCGGCCGCGGCGATGAGGTGCCCGAGCATGCTCTTCACGCTGCTGACCGGGACCTTCGGTGCGTGCTCGCCGAAGACTTTTCGAATGGCCAGCGACTCGATCTTGTCGTTCTCCTCCGTGCCCGTGCCGTGTGCCGAGATGTAATCGACGTCCTGAATGGTAACGTCGGCGTCTTCCATGGCCGCCGTCATCGCCGCCACGGCGCCACGCCCGTCCTCGTGAATGTCGGTGATGCGAAACGCGTCGGCGGTCGAGCCGTAGCCGGCGACTTCCGCCAGAATCTTCGCCCCCCGGCCGCGAGCGTGTTCCAGCTCTTCCAGGATCAGCATGCCCGCGCCCTCGCCGAGGACGAACCCGTCGCGCGTGCGATCGAACGGACGCGACGCCGTCTCCGGGCTGTCGTTGCGGGTCGAAAGGGCCGTGAGCCGGTTGAAGCCCGTCACCCCCAGCGGATGGATCATGCTGTGCGTTCCGCCGGAAATCATGATGTCCGCGTCGCCGCGGCGGATGATCTCCATCGCTTCGCCGATGGCCTGCGTGCTGGCGGCACAGGCCGTCAGCGTGTTCAGATTCGGACCGGCCGCGCGGAACTGCACAGCGATGTGACCCGCGGCCATGTGCGGTTCCTGCTCGATCTCGTGCACCGCCTCGAGCCGCTCAAGGGCCAGCTTGGCCCAGCGAACTGTGTCGAGTGGAATCGACTCCCCCGCGTCGTCGCGACACCCCGCCACGGCCGCCGCCGCGAACGGTGGGAAATTCAGCGGCCCCTCCCCGCCGCCCAGGTACACGCCGATGCGCTGTGCTTCCACGGGCAGTTCGAGATTCAGCCCGGCGCTGCGCCAGGCCTGCGCCGCCGCCGCGAGGGCGAACCGGGAGTTGCGGCTGGCGTCGGCATGTCGGCCGGCGTCCGCCCCAAGATGATCCTCGAGTCGGAAGTTCTTTACTTGCGCCGAAAACGTCGTCGGGAAGGTCGATGCGTCGAACAGCTCCGTCCGGCTGACGCCGCTCTCGCCGCGCAGCAGCCGTTGCCACACCGGCTCGATGTCGTGCCCCAGCGGTGTGACCCAGCCAATGCCCGTAATGACAACGCGACGTCTCATTCGAATTCCTCAGATGCGCCCGGGCCTCCTCCTGGCCCGTGCCGCCCCGCCTAGCCCTCGACCTGCTTGATGACCAGCGCGGCGCTTTGCCCGCCGGCCAGGGCATACCCGCCGACAACCGCGTGGCGGATTCGCCTGTCCGCCGGATCGCCTTCGCGAAATGTGAACGGGCAGTCCGCGTCGGGTGGCGCCGTGTTGCGCGAGGCGACCACGGTTCCATGATGCACACACAGCGCGGCCGCCGCGAAATCCATCGCCCCCACGCCCGCCCCGCAGTTGCCCACCGCCCCGCGAATGGTTGTTGCGGGAATCGGCGTTGCGCGCGCCGGCAGCGCCGCGCGCCATGCGCTCATCTCGCCCGCATCGTAGGTTTTGATGCCCGTGCCCATGGGGACAACGAGGTCGATCTCCTCCGGCTTCACGCTGGCATCCCGCATCGCCATGCGAACCGCGGAGGCCAGCGCATGTCCGCTGGGATCGGCCTCGCGCCAGTGGTGCGTGCTGCTCGCCGCGCCGAAACCCGCCACTTCCGCGTAGATGCGGGCGCTGCGAGCGCGGGCGTGCTCCAGCGATTCCAGGATGACCAGCCCGCCGCCTTCCGCCGCGACGGCACCCCGCCGGTCGGCCGCGAAGGGCCGGCATGCACGCTCGGGATCGTCGTTGTCTTCCGTATTCAGCCAGCCCATGAGCGTCGGGCGGGTGACACCCATGGGGTTCATCTTGCTCTCCGCGCCGCCGCAGATGCACACGTCGGCGTCGCCGCGGGCGATCGTTCGAAACGCCTCGCCGATGGCCAGGTAGCTCGATGCCTCGCCGCACGTCACCGTGTTCGACGGCGCCTGCGCGTCGTGAACAATCGTCACGTGGCAGGCGAGCATGTTGGGCAGGAACTTCAGGAGCCACAGCGGCGTAAGCTGCTCCATGCCCTCGCGGCCCCACCGCGCATAGCTGAAACTGTCCGGATCGGCGTCGGCCGCGCTGGCCAGCGCACCGGCCAGCTCCGTCAGGTCGGCGCAGATCAACCCCGCGCCGATGTTGGCGCCGAACCGCGTGCTGTCCACGTTCGCCGGTCCTTCCGCCTCGCCGCGATCCAGAATGCACTTCGTTTTCAAGCCCGCGTCGCGCACGGCGTGGTAGGCCGCGACCACCGCGACGGTAATGTCCCGTGACATCACCTTGGCGCTCTTCCGGTACGTCTTAGGAATGTAGTCACCGAGAGTGAACGAGGGCAGTTCCCCGCCGACGCGCGACGGCAGCGCCGACGCGTCAAATCCCGCGATGGGGCGGATGCCCCCGCTTGCACCCAGCAGGGCGTCCCAGAACGCGTCCACGCCGATCCCCACCGGCGTGGCCACGCCCAGACCCGTCACGACAACCCTTCGCTGATCACTCATGCCCTGGCCTCGGCCTCATCCGCAATCGCCGGTTCCATCGGTTCCGTCGCCGTCCCCCGGACGTTGGCCAGCAACCGCAGGAAATCGCCGGTGAATACGAAATTCTCCTCCGGCACGCTCGCGTTCCGGTCCCCGGGCCGAACGTGCGAGAACATCAGGTCGATCTCCGCGAGCACGTCCGATCCCCGCTTCACCAGACCGGCCGTCACTCCCCCGCGGTCGTCCAGCGACTCGAGCACGGTCTCGTACGAAAGCCGATCTCCCGGACGCGCATGGCCATGGAACACCGCCCGGCGGACCTTCGCAAGTATGACGTTTTCCTTGAATCCCCCCGCTTCGCCCACCAGGATCCCCGCCGTCTGGGCCATCCCCTCGATCACTAGCGCCGCGGGCATCACCGGAAATCCCGGGAAGTGGTCGTGCATGTACTCCTCGGCCAGCGAGACGTTCTTCACCGCCACCGCCCGCCGCCCGGAGTCGAATTCAACGAAACTGTCAATCCAGAACCACCGCATCGTCCGATGCCGCTCCCGGCCCGATAGGTACCCGCTCCAAGACCCCGGCCCCAGGCTCCCCCTCACCGGCAAACAGCGCGTGCCGCCCGGCGATTCCCGGCCTCTACGAAGCGCCCGCCACGGATGACCCGGTCTTGCTTTGGATGTAGTTGCAGATCGTGCGGACGGTAAACAGGTCCGGCATCTTCGACACCTTCGGGTCCTTCTCGAACGCCGTGAAGTCGGCGTGCGGCATCACCGATTTGAGTTGCGCCAGACCCTTGTCCGTCAGGCGGTCGCCGGCCACGTACTCCGGGTTGTTCACAAAATCGTCCGGAAAGAGCTCCCCGCGCGGAATCTTGATGCCGAAGGCCTTCTCCAGCCGGAACACGATATCCAGAAAATCGATGCTCTCCGCACCGAGGTCGCCCTGCAGGGTTGCCTCGGGTACGACCTCATCGTCGTCCACGCCCAACGCGTCGGTCAGAACCTCGCGGACTTTTTCAAGCACCTGCTCATTGGTCAACGGCATCCTGCTCAGCCTCCCACGCTTTGCGCGAAAACCTCGTTTTGTTCGGGCTGTTCAGCGGCGCAGCAGCGCCCAGCGATCGGCAAGGGTCGTCGCGCGCTTCGCATCCGTCTCGACAGGTAGCGCCGGATGGACCAGGCTGAACCGCGCCTTGACGACCTCCTGGTCGCCGCAGAATCCGATTCCGGCAAACTCGCTGCCCTCGGGCGCCAGCCGACGGCATTCCACTTCGACCCGCAGAAGACTCCCGGGCCGGACAAACTCTTTGTATGTTACGTTCCTCGCCTCTTGGAGCAAGGCGACCCGCCCGGGAAAGTCCAGCGCCTCGAGGGCGAGCCAGCTCGCCGCCTCGATCAACGCTTGCAGCATCAGAACTCCCGGCAGGACGGGAAAGGTCGGAAAATGATCGGCCAGGTACTCCTCCGCCAGCGAGACCGCCTTGACCGCCACGATGCGCTCGCCGCGGGTATGCTCCAGAACCCGGTCAATCAGTTGGAATTGCATGGGCCTTGCCGGATCCGCCTTCCCCTGCCGAGCCTACCAGTCGAAGTGGCTCGAGAGACCGCCGCGAAGCGGCTTCTTCCGCTTCTTGGGCTTCTCCGGCTCCGCCGGAACATGAGCCTCCTGGGTCTCTTCCATGGGGGCCGCCACCGCCTTGATCGATAGCGACATCCGCCGGTTGTCGAGATCGACCCCCAGCACCCGGACTTCGACCTCCTCCCCGACTTTGACCACGTCGCCGGCGGACCGCACCCGCTGCGTCGACATCTCCGAAATGTGGATCAGCCCTTCAACGCCGGGGACGATTTCCACAAAGGCGCCGAAATCCGCCAGACGCGTGACCCGACCCTTGACCAGGGAATTCGCCGGGAACGACTCCATCACCCCGGCCCACGGATCAGCCTGGGCATTCTTCATGCTCAGCGCCAGCCGTCGCTTCTTCGGTTCGACGCGAAGAATCACCGCGTCAACCAGCTCGCCTTCGCGAACCGCATCCGACGAACGTCCCACGCGATTCCATCCCATTTCACTCAGGGGAATCAGCCCTTCGATCCCCGACTCCAACTCCGCGAAGGCCCCGAAGTTCGCCAGTCGCGTCACCCGGGCCTTGACCTTCGACCCTTCCGGAAAACGCTCCTCGACGTGGGCCCACGGGTCCGGCTGGAGCTGTTTCATCCCCAGCGAGATTCGATCGCGCTCCCGATCGATCTTCAGGACCTTGACCTCGACCTCCTGCCCCACGCTGAGCACGTCCTCGACCTTGCCCACGTTGCCCCAGCTCATGTCGCTGACATGCACCAGGCCGTCGAGTCCGCCGAGATCCACGAACGCGCCGAAATCCGTGATCGATCGCACCGTGCCCTTGCGCGTCTGACCCGTCTCCAGCTCTTCCTTGAGATGCTGCCGCTTCTCCTTGACTTCCTTCTCCAGCACCTTGCGGCGACTCACCAGAACGTTCTTGGAGCGGCGATCGACTTCCAGCACTTCGCAGCGGACGTTCTGATTGAGCAGAACGGAAATGTCCTTGAGCGGCGTCAGCTCGACCTGGGACGCGGGCATGAACGTGCGAATTCCCTGCACGCTCACCTCCAGCCCGCCCTTGACCAGGCCAGTGACCCTGCCCTCGACCATCATGCCCTTCTCGAGATTGGTCCACGTCGCCCGCTGCACCGCGCCCTTGCGGTTGACGATGACGAGCCCCGTCTCCGGATCGAGATGATCCACCACGACGTCGACCTTCCGGCCGACGGGGAGCGGCTCCTTCTTCCCGAACTGGTTGCGTGGCAGCAAGCCCTGACTCTTCGGGCCGAAGTCCAGGAAAATATCGTCGTCGTTCACCGCGGCGATCGTGCCCACCAATTCGGTTCCGCGCTCCAGCGACTCCGCTCCGCCCGAGCCTGCCGACCCCGATCGGGTCGCCGGCTCGCTCGCCGCGTTCATGGCGTCGAGAAGTTCCTGGTCGATCTCCGCCAGCGAATGGTGATCGTCGCCCATCCCCGCCGGGGGAAATGTGTGGTCCTGCGACTCCGGGTCGCGCCTGGTCGGATCAGGTGCGGAGTCCCCCGGCTGGCCGGTGGAGAAGGAATCATTCATCGTCTCGCCCTCACGGGAATTCAGCGGTATTGGTGGTCGGTTCTTGGTTTCGAGGTTTCCGCCAACCCGGCGAACAACCACCGTCGCAGCGGTTGGCTGGTGCTCTTAAAGAAAGAGGTGTCTCACAACTGGGGAGCCGGTTCTAATGGCACCCGAATTCGAACCTGCGCTGGCGCAGACCCGATACCCATGACCTCCATGGGAAGCTTCCCACAGCCTGCCGAAAAACGCCTTGCCGCAGCAGGCCCGGCCACGAATTCTGCGCAGGCGTTTCTACAGGTTGGCGGCCTGCAAGTCAAGCAGAGTCAGTGAGCGCCGACATGACCATTACGCCCTGTGGCACATTGAAGATCGATCAGTTCATCGCGGGTCGGCCGCTGCCGGAACATCCTCGCAACAGACCGGCAGGCGCACGTCGTTGATCTCCCCAGCGCGTCCGCCACGCGCGCTGACCGCGGCCCGTCCATGAGCCGCGCCGTCACCGACCCGCATCCGTCCTGCCGTCGAAATCTCGGCCGCAGACGTGGGTCAGCCGCACGAAACGCGGCCGCCCGATGGTTCAATAGTACTTCATATTTGGAATTCTCCGTGGCTTCGATCCGATAAGAACGCCCTCCAATATGCCGGACGGCAGCGGGCTGAATTATTTGCATCAATACTTTTTTCTTGTACAAGTCTCGACAAGCCGCTAAACTCGCGAACTTCGGGGGGATGGTCTAGGCAAGGCTTTACTCGCCACGCCTGGGCAAAGTCCCTTGCTTTGACAATTTCGTCCGCTGCGAAACGTCGGGGTCGGCCTTATCTTCCGATCTCGTCGGTGGAACAGCATGGGAGGGTAAGCGCACTCATTTCGTGCCATTCTTTTGGCACTCGTCCGCGAGAAGGAGCGAATACCGATGAAGCGAGGGGTAAGGGGTCTTGTCGTTGCCGCGGCCGCGTCATTTATTTGCGCGGGTTCGGCCGTCGCCGGGTTCACGTCGCTTGGGACTCCGGCAGGTGCGGAGCTCAATCACGAGCAGATCCTCGAAGGCATCTATGGCGGCGATTTCGTCGGCATGGGCGTTGCCTTGGGGACCGGCTGGTCGATTTATGACAACGGTACCACCACCGCAACACGCGTGGATGATGACGGATATGTAACCTACCTGCACATGCTGTACGGTGGGCCCGGCACCGGTGATGACGACGAATGGACCGACGGCAGCGCCTCGGCCCAGGCCGAAGCCCGCTACGCCGGCGACAACCAGGAGTTCGGCTACGACAAGGGCGCCGGTTACGTCAAGCTGTTCGACCTGGTCGGCAGCGGTTTCGCCGTAACCGGTTCGGCGATGATCACCTTTAACCCCGGTGATGTCTGGGTGTGGGCTCGCGCCACGGATTCCGACGCCGGCCTGACCAACCCTCACTATTCTCTTCCCTCGATGAATCCCGATGCGGTGGACCACATGGTGACCTACGAGATCACCGGCTCGCCGTTTGCCCTGCCGACCGACAAGGTCTGGCTGCTTTGCTTCGAAGACCGCAACCTTCCCGGTTCCGACCGCGACCACAACGACCTGTGCGTCGAGCTCGTCGTCAAGGATTGTTTCAGTGACTCCGAGTGCGATGACGGCAACGAATGCACCATCGATACGTGCAACGTCGCCGGTCAGTGCGACTATACGTTCGCTTCCGCCGGCTCGGCCTGCGGAAATCAGACGCCCGAAGGCGTTTGCGATAATCCCGACGTTTGCGACGGGGCGGGCATGTGCGTTCCGAACTACGAGCCCGACACGACGGTCTGCAACGCGTCGCTTGGCGACTGCGATCCGGCGGAGTATTGCACGGGATCGTCGGCCGATTGTCCGGCGGACGAGATCGCTCCCTTCGGAACGGTCTGCCGCGTGGTGGCCGGTCCCTGCGACATCGAGGAGCTCTGCGACG
>JAGFJJ010000061.1 GCA_024102815.1 Phycisphaerae bacterium | reverse complement strand
TCGGCGCCGCGAACCGCCCGGCGCGGACCCGGTGGCCTAAGTCCGCATATTACTCGATCGCTACACACCGGTCAGCGGCAACGGCCGGCCGGGTGCGGTTGTCGCGACAACCGCAACGTGCCGCTGTCGGCGATGACGTTCGCGCGGTTCGGCTTCCAACTGACGTGCCTTGGGTGCGTGGGGGGCAGAGTTCCATGGGTTTGCGCGCGCGGGTATGGAACTCTTCTGATAATCGCGGGGTTTTTGGGCGGTTGGGAGGGGGGCGGTCCGGATAATTCCCGAGTCGTGGGACTCTTGAATCCGCCCCGTAGGGGCGGGGGTGAGGGGAATCGCGAATAGCGAATGGCGAATGGAGGGCAGCGAATGGTGAAGAGCGAACGGCGGATGGCGAATGGCCAACGGCGACCGGTGAATGGCGCAGCGCGCTAATGGCGGGAGCTGGGCGCCGGGTTGGGGGGTTGGGGGGTTGGGGGGCGGCGGACGGCCGGCTTGCCGGCGACGGATCGCGCCACCGTAGCTCAATTGGCAGAGCAGCGGTTTTGTAATTAACTCATTACACTGCAAGCACTTACGAAAATCGCGTTCCTGGGCTGGAAACGCCGCAGCAGCGCGCGGCAAGATGCACGAGAAGGCAGGTGCGGTTGTCGCGACAACTCGCGCGGTCGGCGCGGTGTCGGCGATGACATTCCCGCGGTTCGGCTTCCAACTGGTTGCGTGCGGGGAAGAGTTCCATGGGGGGGCGCGCGCGGGTTTTGATCGCGGCTCAACAACCCACGCCAGGTACTCCGTCGGCATCGCAACTTGGCTCCGTTGCTCGTACCGATCGCACGGTCCGGATGCCGAGCCAATGTGTCCGCGTTGTACGTACCGAATTTTGCAGCAGCGGACTCAGCCGATTGCGCTTCTTTCCACAGCACGAAGACCTCGTTGGTTATCGCGCCTCGCTTTGACGACCGGATACCGTGAAATAGGAACCACCGATGAATCCGAATCGACTGACATTCGAGCAGGGCCTGGAGCGCATTGCGAAGGCCGTGGGATCGATCAATTTCCTCTCCAAGATTCGAACCTCGCGGGACAAGGACCTCCAACCGGTGCTCGAAAAGCTCAGCACCGACAATGTTCCCGAAAGCTTCCACAAGTGGCAGCTTCCGTTCTCGCTGGATCGGTGCCAAATGTTCATCTCATCAGCAGGCCCGGATGTCCGCGTTCCCGAGCACGCACACGACGCAGACGGTGTTCGGATCATGATCAGCGGCTCGATTCGCTACGGGGATCACGTGCTTACTGCTGGCGACTGGATGTTCGTCCCGGGCGGTAAGCGCTACTCGTTCGATACGGGGCCGCACGGTGCAACGATGTTCTACTGCTACCAGTGCTGTTGCGCCTGAGGGAGTGAAATGCGAATGCGTGCGATGATGATCGGGCTGCTACTGCTCGTCCCACTCGGGATAGCAGGATTTGTCAGCTACCGCATGAGCCGCGCTGAGCCTACCATCCACCAGGAAGTGGCGCGCATGGGTTATACTCCGGTCTTCCCGCCGACCACCTTTATTACACCGGGCACCATTGCGCTCGTGCGCAGCGACGTACCGCAAACGCTTGAGCTTGTGTGCGGGCAGCGCGGCGCCCTCGGCCACAACGTCGCTGGGAGCTATCGCGAATCCCGCACGATTTCGGCTCAGTCTCAACAGATGCTGAGCGGTTCACTCAGCGTCAGCAGTAGTCAGCTCCAGGATCTTTCAAGCCGTTCAAGCGTCGCCGGAATACAGAGGATCACGCTGCAGCTTACGAACGTCCGGATCGTTGAACTGGCCGACGAAGACGTATTTCGCCTCGCCGACCAGCAATCAGAACAATGCAAGCAAGCCGTGGCGTTCCGGCGGTCGCAGGGCGAGCGGGTAACGATGATCAAGTCGGCGCTGATCGCCGACGTGGAGTATCTCGTCGATCTGAGCCAACACGGAAGTGCTGACGCAACGGCAACTGCGCTCCAGGCGATGGCGGTGCAGCTACACGCGAGTCTGGAAAAGCAATCATCTGATCGTCTGGTTGGCCGAGACTTGATCTGGGGCATTCGCGATGATGCCACGTTAATCGAGTACCTGAGCGGCTTATCGCCGACTGGTGACGCCAGTGCACAGCCATTGCTGTCACCTGACGATATCGTGCGCGATATTATCACACCCCTCCACATTCGATGGAGTATTGCTCCGCTCCAGCAGCCTTCCAGGATGAGCTGCTGGAGCACGGTCGCTACGATGATGCTCACTTGGCGTGAACAGCGGAGCCTCTCGATAAACTACGCCATGGAGTCACTCGGGCCGCAATGGAAACAGTTGCACACCGCCGATCGTGGACTGCCTCCGGAGTTGATCAGCGAACTAGCCGCCGCGATGCAGCTGACCGTCCACGCGCCGCAAACTTTCCATCCCCGGGCATATCTTCGAATGCTTATCGATCATGGGCCAATCTGGATCAATACGACCGTCCCGGGCAGCATGCGATCTCACGCACGGCTACTAATCGGTGCTTCGTCTGCGAGCAATGGACATGACGATCTTCTGATGGAGTTTATCGACCCGGCCGTCGGTACCATCCGCATCGAAGACTTCGCGACGTTCTTGGCCTCCTACGAAAAAGAAGCTCAGGCCATCGTCGACACGGGCCGGCCCGAGCCCCTTCGGACGCAAGTCCTTCACTTCGCACAGTTCGCCGAGTAGCTTGTTCTGCCGCAGTCGAGCGAGCTTGCTTGGCTGTGACAGCGCGGCAAATCCGGCGCTGCGTAGTGGTGCCGGCGCGCCAGTGTCACCGTCGCCGCTCCTCGCGTTCACCGGCGACAGTCGGCGTTCCTTCATGTGTGGCCGAAAGCCGTTGCTCTCCCTCCGCAGGCCCCCTGCACCCCCTCGGCCTGATCGATCGGCACGGATACCGCCGCCGCCGGGCCGGTCAAGCAGAAAACCGGCTCGTCCCATTTTCGCTGCGCTGCAGACCGGGCCCCTCGCGCTTTTCGCTGGCACCCGTACGCCCACAGGCCCCGGCTGAGGCGGCGGTTCTTGGCGTGCCATCAGGCCGCGAACGAAGCGCCCTGCGCCGGCCCGAGGTACGCCAGTTCGGCGCGATCGCGGGCGCCGAGCGACCCGCCCGCGATCCACTGGGAGAGTTGTGGCGGGGTCAGCTGGAGTGCGTCAGCCGTGAGGAGGAAGCCATTTAGCGTGGCGCGATTGGCTCGCGCCAGCACGCGCGGCAGCGCCGTCGGATCGGCGGAAGCAAGAGTCGAATTCGGTGACTTAGCAGGTCACTAAATAACCCAGCATGAGCGCGCATCTTGAGTTGACGCGGCGGGTATAAACGGATGAACCCGTCACGGAGGACAATGGATGCGGGGTCGCGTGGATTCCCAGGGGGATATCTACCACACGTTCCACCTGCACGATCTGGTTCCGGCCAAGCACCGCTGCGCGAGATCAAACGCCGGGCCGATCAGGTCCTGGCCGGCATGTCGCGCGACTTCAACGCCGCCTACAGTTAGACGGGCGACCGAGCATTCCGTCGGAGCGGCCGATCGATCGGCAGGACGAGAAGATCAGCGACGGCAGCGATGGCGACGAGCCGGCAAGCCGACCGTCAACTTCCGCGGTTAGAAGCGGACGAACGCCACGCATGACGGCGTGGTCCGATTCCGAGGCGCGGCTGGCCCGCAAAGGCAACGGCCAGCCGGCGCTGCTGAGCCACAGCGTGCATGTCTTGATCGATACCGACGCCCGACTGTGTTTGGACGTGGCCGTCGATCAGGCCAACGGCCGGGCCGAACGCGCAGGCGCTGGCGATGATCCACCGGCTGAAGTGTAACGAAGAATGATCCACCGAATGAAACGCCTCAGGCGACCACGGAAGAAAAAGACCAACCGCTCCGACTTGGATGCTGAGCGACCTGCTAACACCGGACACACAGAGACCGCTGAGCACAATGTCTCTCAGCTGAACTTGAAGTCTGCGGGCTCCCAATCGTCGGAGCCCGAACACTTACGCTTAAGAAGGATTGAACCGGCTCAGCAATAACCGTAAGGCGTGCGCTTCGTGGCGAAACGTGAGTAGCAGGATGGCTGCTATGGTTCACAGTCTCCCGAAGACGATCTCCAGCCATTGATCATTATTGTTTCTTGCCTACCGAAAACCGGAACACCCCGCCCGTGGGTGCAATCGTAATTTACACAGCTGCAAGGATTTGCGACAAAAGGGCCCGGGTGTGGTGCGAAGAAGTCCTGATTCGTATCACATTTTTATATTGACGCTGTAAGCCAGCTCGGGTAAACAACTGCCGACTCTTCCGCAATACGGATTACGTAGACATCCTGAGGCGCTGTCGCATCGGAGTTGATCATGTCGGCCAGCCGCGTTTCCGCCGTCGCTTTGACTGCGGTGCTGCTCATTTCCGTCCACGCCAAGGCTCAAGACCACTGTGATTGCCGGAACTCGATGCCTCAGGTGCCAGCCGATGGCGCCGGCGGAGATTGTAGCGACCCGGACAACTTCTTTGCCGGGTGGTGGCCACTGTGTGGCGGCAACAGCAGTGGCACCAGCGATGGCAGCTCCCCCGGTGATTACCTCGCGCCGCTGAACCTTAATCTGCAGTTTGGAGCGGTGTCCCCTGATTTTCCGCCACTGTCAGTAGACCCCTTGGCTTCAACGGCTCCGCTGGTTTCAGGCGAAGTGCGGCATCTTGCCGGTCCGATCCCGTACCCGGAGCGCGTTCTATCAGAGGGTGGCTTAGACGCGGCCACCGGGCAGTTCCTGTACCGTGCAGTGGATTTTCAACTGCCGTTTGGCGGTGCGGTCTTTCGGCATGTGCGGACCTTTGCCGAGCGAATGTATGGGAGCCAAACGGAGTACGGCATGCTTGAAGACGAAGCCGATCACACCTTTTGGGGCGCACAGGGTCGTTTTTGGGACTGGAACGGGTTGAGCTGGGTTATGAGCGAGAACCCGCTCTTTCTCTTTGAAGCACATCCGTATTACGCCGTTGGCGATACGCCGCAGACCAGCACGCCAAAGCGCTGTTATCTGATTCCTGATGGGCACCACTCGATTCCGTTCATTTGGAGCGACGGAACGGGACAATATACAGCACCTCCTTGGTTTGATGCGCGGCTCACGATCGAAGACAGTGGTAGTGGCAAACATGCAATCATCCGGCTGCACCGCAGCAGCATCGTCTACCGCTTCAAGATTCGCGACGAGAAGTTTTCCGCGTTGCCGAGCGGAAGAGACCCTCACTCGAGTCCTGATGCGCCTGCCTGGGATTGGGAGAGCCTCAACTGCGGCGTTCCCCACTACGGCTTGATTGAATCGATTTCGGACCGCTACGGCAATGTGATCCGATACTTCTATAGCGACGTCAGTCAATCCGATGGCTGCGAAGGCCCGGGTTGGGCCGACAGTCACGGCGGCGGCGTTTGCGAACCGTGTTGCCAGAACGCCAATGAGAAAGGGCAAATTAAGGCAATCAAGCTGTGCACGAGCGATGGGGCCGGCGGCGAGACCGTCGTCTACACGCTATTGTATACGCACCGCAAGTTCGGGTTCTACCGCGGGCATGGATTTGACCACCTTCCGTGGACGATGCAGAACGCCGTGCACACCATCCACGTGTTCAGCGGAGATGTTGATCCATTACCGAACGGGAATCTCACGTTGGACGTGCTGGACTTTTGCGATCTGGATTTCGTTGATCCAAGCGATCCGGATGCGCCGGACTTTACTCTCGATGAATTTAACTCGCTGAACCATCCGGATGTACCGACGAACTGGATCCTTGAGGCGCGGTACTTATACCAGAACACCGGCAATCCGGGCAACGAATGCGACCTGGAGCGACTTGCTATCCACAACGACTGGTGGTCCATGGGCGGAGCTCTAATTAAAGCCACCGTGACGGACCGACGCACGTCATCGATCGATGGGCAGGGGAACTCAGAACCGGCACGACGACACAGCCTCTACCGCTACAACGGGCTCGCGGCGACCGGCGAGTTCTTCCCGTTATTGCGGGAAGTGTACGAGCCGAACACTGTTGCTGCAATTGTCAACGGCATGCGACTCTATGATGATGATCCGAGCCTCACTGTCGATGATCTGCTGACGGACGGTCCAGGCCGCTACGTGCGCGTTGATCCGGAGAACCCGGATGTGAGCCCCGGGTCGAACAATCAGGCCGCCGTTGTTGATCTCGCGGACATGTCATTGGAGCTGTGGGGCTGGAATACGTTCGATCCCCGCCCTTTAGACTACGGCGCACTGCGAGACGCGTTGCAGCTATTTGTTGGCGTGCCATTGCTTGAGGCCGATTGGCGCGGGGAGGCTATGCGCCTCGTGATCGATCGTCGCTACGGCTATGGCAAAGAGCGTCTCTTTGCGCACTATTTCATTGCGAGCTTCCCGGAGAACAAGGTTCCCATTGGCGACTTGAACGGCCTATACGTCAGCGAAACGATGACGTCGCTGTTGCACTTCCCATTCTTCATTCCGCATACAGACCGCCCGGACAACTGCACCGGCCTGTGGACCAACGAGCTCGACCGCGGTTTCTGGATCGGGATCGTCGACGAGATTGGCAGGAAGAGCAATGGTACCCTCGGCCTGTCCTATGACGTCACGCAGCCAAATGGTGATCCGCCGATCCTCACGCGAAACGTGTACCATGTGAATCCGGCCGGGTTTCTCGTCAAGCAGCGGCGCTACGAGTGGCCGGATGACGTGAATGATCCCGTGGTCGATCGCGTTTATGGCTCTGGCGAAGAAAACGAGTACGACGATAAGGGCCGCTTGGTTGAGACACGCAGTGCCGGCTGGTCAGCGCCATCGAATCCAGACCCGGCGAGCGAGGGTGCGATCGTAACCTACAAGTACTACCCCGATAGCGGCGACGAACCGGGTGAATTGCAGGCCGTGTGCATCAAGGAGGGCACCAGCGGCGCGGAATTCCTCCGTGACTACTACGTCCGCAACGCCGGCCGCCCTGATCTGATCAAGGCGGAGTACCGCTACGCCGCAAACACAGTTGCTTGGTCGGGGGCGTTTGACGCAGCCTGGAGCGAGTGGACCAAGTACCTCTACCAGTTGGACGGAACCGGTGAAGACGCCCCGATCATCGAGAGGACGGTGGTCCAAGCGCCCACGGACGCCGCGCCCGGGCTCGATTATTGTGGCGTTCAAGTGTCGATCATGGACGACAAGGGCAACGAGACGTGGTACGGCGTCGGCAGCATACCAGAAGGCGACGCCGAAGCGGCGCCGGTGAACACCGCCAACGCGTTCGAGTTCTTCTGGAACAGCACTACGTATGATGCGCAGGGCAAAGGTTTGCGGATGTCGCAGACGATCGATTCGGCGACGCTGCCCGGCAGCTATCAGCGCATCTCCCGCGATCCGGCGACAGCGACGGCGCTCGATCTGACCACTGAGTTCGAGTACGGCACGTGGGACCTGCTCGAAGTGGTCCATTACCCGGACGGAACGCGCAAGATCATCAAAGACCGGATGCTCGCAAACGACCCGATTTCGGGCGAGTCGGTCGATTCTTTCGAGACCCGGTACTTGTGGATCTACAATGGCGTGTCCGCTGACGGCCAAACCTGCACGCTGCCCATTGAACTGAACCGTCTGGACGGGGGGCGTCTGAAGTACCGCGCAACTATTGATCCGGCCGCATTCGATGGCAATGCGGACGGCTACGAGCCGAACATCATCCCGCCGGGAAGTCCGAATACGCACGTCATCAAGCAGGAAATTGCGAAGCTAGACGCAATGGGCCGCGTCATCGGCATGGAAACGGTTGGCGCTGAAGACCTGCCGCCACTCGAGGCCCAGATCGACTACAACGGATTCGGCAACATTGGGCGTTCGCGCGATGTCGATGGCACAATCTTGCGCAACGTGCACGATCAGTACGGTCGCCTGTGGAAGGTCTATCGCGGCAGCAGTGACTTCCATGTGTACTGGGGCGCTGACTGCGACTATGACGAAAGCGATCCGGATGGCGATCCACCGGATTGCGACGACGACATGGTGCTCGTCGAAAAGCGCTACTACGGCAATGACGTGACCAACGCGGGTGAATTGACCCGCGTTCGCCGATATGACTCCCGTATCACCATGCAGTACGAGGGTGGCGACGAGGAAGCACACGGCCGCCTCGAAGACATCATCTATGACTGGCGCATGCGGCCGGTGAAGCGTATCGAGCAGGCTGACGACGGAACCGTGCTGCGCACGCACGTGACCTGGTATGATCACCTTGATCGCGAAGCGTTCAAGGCGACCTATGATGGAAGCGCTGCGCTGACGAATGTCGATCCGGCCGGGTTCCTCTCAGGCCAGGCGCTGCCTACTGCGGCCGGCATCATCCAGGCCGACAACGCAAATCCACCGGCGCTGGTTTCGCTCATGGAGTACCGCTTTGACGCCCGCGGCAATCCCGCCCAGACGCTCACGTACGACCTGAGCGATCCGAACGGTGCGACAACGCAGTCGGTGACGCGCTATTACGACCATGCCAACCGTCCGATCGAGATTCATCAGATCGGAATGCCGGTCATGCGCACCGTCTACGATGCGAAGGGCCGTCCAGTCGTCAGCGAGCAGCTCGCCGGCGGCCTGCCGATCGCGCGAAACGAGACAATTTTCGATGACGGCGATCGGCCCGTGTTCGTGACGCGGCTTGAGCGCACTCATGATGATCTGAGCGGCGCGACGTTGGGAGTCGGTAACGCGGTGGCGACGTACACCAAGACCGTGTACGACATCGACGGCCGCCCCACAGACCAGTACGACTATGGCACCGGCGGAAGCGACTTTTCCACGGCGGCTTTACTGGACGCCAACGACCCGATTCCGGGAACAGCGCGCCATACCTCCTACGGGTACGACCCGGCGACCGGTAAACAAGTCTCGGTTACGTATCCCGACGGCACTACCGTTGACACGGAGCGCGACAGCTTTGACCGGGTGTTAATGGAGACCACGTCGCGGGACGGCGTTCGCGTCGCCCAGACAGCCTACCTCTACGAATGCATGGATGTCGCGGATCCCTCACAATGCGATAACCTCGGCCGACTCCTCGCAATCGCCTCGGTCGACGTCGCCTTGCAGCCCAACTTCGACTCCGCCACCGACATTCCCTGGGATGCGCCGCCTGCCGGCGTGCAGGTGACGCGCTTCGCGTACGACGCCATTGTCTACGACGCCGCCGGCTACGACGGCACTTTCGACCCCGCGGACCAGATGAGCAGCGGCAGCGGCTGGATTTCTGCCGTCTTCTATCCCGACCCAGCCACTGGTGGCATGCCGGCGGAACCTAGCTACCAGTTCGCCTACTACTCCGATGGCACCATCGCCCGGCGCGAAGATGCCAACGGCAACGTCTTGTACTTCGAATATGACGACCTGCGCCAACTCCGCGCGATCGACATCGACATCGAAGGGCGCTACCCGGCGGTGTATGAGCCAACGGTCCGCCCCGCCCGTATCGAGTTCGACTACCACCCGAGCGGCGCCCCGGACGCCATCCGCGTCTTCGACGCCTATGGCGTGAAGCTCTCGGACGTGACGCTTGCGTACGATGGCTTTGGCAATCCCACCTACGAGGACCAGGGGCGAAATTTCTGGATCCATAGCGGCGATCTCAACGATCCCGACAAGAATGTCTGGCGGACCGCGGGCGAAGAAACGGTTGTGTACGGCTGGGATCCGCTCGGGGATCGCCTCGACACCATCACCTATCCCGCACGCATGTTCGACGGCGTCGCCCGCGTCATCACGCTCGACTACGCCGGCAATAACTTCGACAACGCGCTCAACCGCGTCAGCCGTATCATCGAAGGGACTAATGAAGTCGCCGATTTCACCTACATGGGCGTCGCTCGCCGCGCGGCGATGACACTCGGCAACGGACTGATCAGCCAGTCTTTCGGCGCCGGCGGCACGACCGGCTATCCGGGCCTCGACCCGTTCGGCCGCATCCGCGACCTCGCGTACTTTGCCGGCGCGCAGTTGCTGCACCAGTACGAATATGCCTACGACCTTGCCGGCAATCGCGAATACGCCCGCGTCACGCAATGGCCGTACAACGGCTACGATCAGGAAAATGATCGCTCCTGGCGCTACACGCATGACGACCGCAATCGGCTCGATCTCGCCAAGTTCGGGGCTCTCGCGGCCGACAATTCCGATGTGACCCGCGGCAGTGCGCTGGCGCCCGAATGGCGCTCGTACGACTGGCGCCTTGATGGCTTCGGAAACTGGTTTGATTCGCTATACGGCATCGGCTTGGTCACCTCAATCGACGTCGGCGATGATGGCATCGGCGACGGCGGCAGCCTCCAGAACCATGAAGTCGACTGGCGGAACCAGATCGCCGAAATCACCGGCAACACCGGCGCGGGCGAATTCGCCTATGACCCAATGGGCAACCTCGTCTGCGATGGCGACTACTTCTACCAGTACGACGCCTTCCACCGGCTGATCCAGATCAACGAATTCTTCGACGACGGTATCCCGCAATTCAGTCAGTTCAGCGTCGACGGCACTCCCCTCGATCCCAATGACGTCGGCCCCGTGCTCGCCCGCTTCTGCTACGACGGCCTCGGACGCCTGATCACCATCGACCAACTTGCCAACGCCCTTGGCGACAAGTGGCAGCAGATCGACCTCTACTACGACGGCTTCCGCCGCATCCAGGAATCGATCTACACCCCGTCCACCGGCGGCATCGGCGGCTTCGGCGACATGATGGAAATGTTCGGCGGCACCGGCGGCCCCTCGCCGACGCAGTACGCCACCGTCGACTACATCTGGGCCCCCGATGAGGTCGACCAACTCCTCGTCCAGCTCAAGAGCGACGTCGCCCAGCCCCACTACGCCCTCACGGATGCATCGCACAACGTCACCGCCCTGGTCGACGGCGCCGGCAACGTGCGGCAGCAGTGGGCCTACAACCCCTACGGCCAGCCGATCGCCCGCGACCAGCTCCTCGGCGGGTACGTCAACCGCA
Source organism: Phycisphaerae bacterium (assembly GCA_024102815.1). Lineage (NCBI taxonomy): Bacteria > Pseudomonadati > Planctomycetota > Phycisphaerae > Phycisphaerae bacterium. The sequence goes on along the minus strand of JAGFJJ010000061.1, from coordinate 51 downwards.
TCGGCTTCCAGGGCCTGCCGTTCGTCAACCCCGCCGCCCGGGCGCTGGTGT
>JAGFJJ010000060.1 GCA_024102815.1 Phycisphaerae bacterium | reverse complement strand
ACACCAGCGCCCGGGCGGCGGGGTTGACGAACGGCAGGCCCTGGAAGCCGATGCGGTTGACGTACCCGCCGAGGAGCTGGTCGCGGGCGATCGGCTGGCCGTAGGGGTTGTAGGCCCACTGCTGCCGGACGTTGCCGGCGCCGTCGACCAAGGCGGTGACGTTAAGACTTCCGAGCCAGCTTGAAGTACCTTGGATAAATCCCGGAGTCGTGGTAGGCTCGCTTTGGTATCCGGCTCAGTGGATGGTTATTCGAGGGCGAATCGCGAATAACGTCCGTGACAGCCTCGAACTTTCAGGCCTACGATAGGCATGGGATCGGCAGAATGAACTGGGCGAGGTGGAGGTACTATGGACTATGTCGCAGTCTTTAAGGCAATCCAGGAACGGGTGAATTCCGGAACCGAGATCGAGGCTGACATCCAGCGCGTTCTAGAGCTCTGTCAGCACATCCAGCCACACCCTGATTGGGCCAGGCTTCGGTCACTCGACTATTCTGACTGTTCCTCGATTCGAGCGTGGCTCCAATCTACACTCGCTCTAGATCCGCCGCCTCTCACGTTAGCCGGTCTCTGGTTTGGCGTGGAGACGATAGTTGGAGGTGTACGCGATGATGTGGATGCACAGAGCGCCGTATCGACCGAGATCTTTGTGAAGGGCGCGGCCCACTACGACCGAATCGGGATCGAGTGGGCTGCGTCGAATGATTGGTGTCCACGTGCGACGGCTCGCGCTACGGTCCTTACCGAAGCGTCACGAATCGCGTCCAGCCCCGGAAGCCTTGGCAGTGATGCGATGTACCCGATCAACCTCGCCTACACCGCATTTGTGGTGCGGAACCTCCTACGGGATCCGCTCATAGCAAAAGCATTTCGACCCGCAGGCAATGTCGGAGTCGTTGTTGGATTCAGCGGCGGCGACTACGTTGAGCTACCCCCCATTCCCAAACTGCAATGACCGTGTTCACGCTCTCCGCGTCTACGCCTATTCCATGGCTATCGGGATGTCGTAGAACTGCGGTCCGGTGAACCCGTGCGTCTCAACTACGTCACGAAACGTGCTCGACACGACTTGCCGACTTTGGAGCATGAACGGTCGGAAGACGTGTACCTCCGCCGGAATGCGCCTGATGGGGATGGCAGGACGCGCGTCATAGAATTGGTAGTCACCGTCCTCGTCGTAATAACCGACGCTGTTTAGGTCGAAGACCTCCAGTACATGCAACCAATTTACGACCCAATACGCCTGGATCACCTGATTCTGCGACAACTGCGTTGGCACAAATTGTGCATGGCCCGGAAACTTCTGTTCAATCATCTCCTTGAGGCGGTCCGAGACGATTGTGTGACCTTGAATGATCCACGGCATGTCTTCAGCCGAATTTGGATCATCGAAAACTAACGGTGCGAGTGCTGGATGCCAATCGTCAATTTCCTTTCCAAGCCAGAGCTCCACTTCTCGGGCAATCGGAATTGCGCACCGCGCAAGCGGACGATCATTTCCCATGCAGCTCATCCCGTAGTACCGCTGATTCATGGCTGCCGTAGAAGGTATGGATCACGTTCCAATGCCGCTTGAATCTGTGCGAGCGCCTTCTTCAGCGCATTCTGGCGCTCTTCTTGGCCGGCTTTGCCCGCAAGCGCCTCCTGCAGAGTTTGGAAGACCCATCGGTGATAACCTTGCGAATGCGGGGCAAGACTACGGTGAGTGAAGAAATCCATGATCAACTTGTTCTCTTTGTCGCTTAGCTTCATGCCCGCTGATGCAAACATCTCGTCGAAGGCTTGTGACCACTGAGGAGCGCGGACATAGTTTTTATCAGTCGCTAAATGATGCGAGCACGAACTATTGTGAACCCACAGCTCACCCGCGAAGAACGTCCACGTTCCGTCGACGGTGAGATCATACACGAACGTCGGCGACGGGTCATAGACGCGATCGACGACGGCGACGGCCATGCCGCAGGCGTGGTCGAGGTGGTCGCCGGGCTGGACGTGGGCGGCGGCGATCCAGCCGTCCTCGTAGGTCCAGAGCTCGTGGTTCGGCGTGACGCCGAGGGTCTCGCCGGTGTCGAAGGTCAGCCAGAGGACGCCGGTGTGGGGCAGGCAGGCATTGATGTGGGCCACCGTGCCGCTTGGGGTGATTGAGGTGCTTGACGGGTCTGACCGACTACGTTTCACTCCACAATGGATCGATCAACGACGCTATCAGCACCCTCCATTCGTCGTCGCGCCCGGCAATTCCGACTGGTTCATTCTGAACAACTTCAAGAGTCGACGGGTTGAAGCCCCAGCCGACGTAATCACACGCGAAGTCAATCAGCAGCTCCACAAGGTCCCGCGATTTGTCGGGCGTATATGACCGTTGCACTGCGGAGCGCCTGCCTTTGAGAGCAGCGCCGCGATATTGTGGCCAGTTGTCCTCCTCGGCCGAGACGACAAGCCGGTCGTCGCGAATCCCGCGTTGTGGCGTCATGGTCCAGCTAATGGTTGCTCCTCGCGAACGAAGATTGCGACACGCAGCCGCAACGGCATCGGTCGAAGGTGCGGCCACGACATGCCAGCAATTCGATGCCACAAAGTGTCGTAGGGCCGGGATTTGCTCCCGCAGGATCACCGTCTGTTCAAAATCGCATGAGGTGCAGGACGTGCGGTCAAAATTGGCGCGTACGACATTGCAGAAGGCGAACGAAGTATCGGAAATATCGCAACCCGCGAAATTGGCGAGCGAAGCACGAGCATTCCTGAAGCTGCAGCCGGAGAACGTGTGCCCGCGGAGGTCGCATCCCGCGCAGTCGGCAAAGTCGGTGATCACGTTCAGAAATCGGGAATGTTGCGCGATGTCCCGCCCGGCCAGACGATCAAGAGGCTTAAACCTTACACCAGCCAAAGACGTGTTCTCAATTGTACATCCGTCGAGCAGGGTCGTCAGTTCAGCCTCGGGGAGCACTGCACCCCACATTGAGCAGTTCTTCAGTTGACCGAAGTAGGTGCTTGTTCCCTGGACACCGTTGAACACGCAATCATGACACGCCGAGAAAATGGTGTTGTCCATCTTCACGCCATTGAACGTCGATCCCCGAAACCACACGCTGGCGAGGTCGAGATCAGACATATCTAGGTCGTTCAGTATCGCTCCCTCAACGATGCACGCGCCGTGTCGATCGGCGCAGGCCGCCATTCTGGCCTCGTCGATCAGAGCCTGCCGTTCTGCGACATGTGCTGTCGACCCAATTGCATCGAGGATCTGTTGCATGTGGGCATTAGTTCCCGGACGTTCGCATATTCTGCATATAGTGCGACAGCCACTTGAGCAATTCGTTGTACCGACCTTTGCTCGCCTGCTCGATTTGCGACTTGTGCTCTTGCAGCTCCTGCCGGATCATTCTTTCAATCTCATCCCACGAACGTACGTTGTCTGGGCCAAGTTCACTACGCAGCTCAGCTACTCTGCTGTAGATCCACCCTTCCTGTTCGAAACGTGCCGGATTTTTGAACTTCTTGTTCGGAAATGGTTCCGGGCAGTTATGAACCCACAGCTCACCCGCGAAGAACGTCCACGTTCCGTCGACCGTGAGATCATACACGAACGTCGGCGACGGGTCATAGACGCGATCGACAACGGCGACGGCCATGCCGCAGGCGTGCTCCAGGTGGTCGCCGGGCTGGACGTGGGCGGCGGCGATCCAGCCGTCCTCGTAGGTCCAGAGCTCGTGGTTCGGCGTGACGCCGAGGGTCTCGCCGGTGTCGAAGGTCAACCAAAGGACGCCGGTGTGCGTCAGCCGGGCGCTGATGGCGGTGACGGTGCCGACGGTGGCCGGCGCCCCCGGCCAGTCTTCGTGGCGGGTGATGACCTGGTCGCCGACGGCGATGCTCTCGATGAACATCACGCCGTCGGGCGTCTGCACCTCGGTGCCGGCGACGAAGCTGCGCTTGCAGTAGTTGGCCTGCCGCAGACCGTTGAAGAACTTTCCAACGCGATTCAACGCACTGCCGAGAGCATCAAAGACCTTCCCGCCGGCCCGGTCCATGGCGAATCCGATGGCCGCTTCGAGCAGGAAGGTCCGCATATCGGTTGCCCGCTGCAGATCGAGCGCCAACTGCATCACCGCGTTCGCGGACTCGTACGCGTTGTACGCGTTGAACGCGTTGCTCACCGCACTGCTAAACATTCCGCCAATACTGAACAGCCCGGTCGGATCGCCCCCGTTAACCGGGTTTGACCCCGCAAACTGATACAGGTTCGAGCCGTCCGCCAGGTGCAGCCGCGGGTCGAACATCGCCGGGTGAACCATCGGCGGCGCGCCGTGGTAGTCGACGAACGTCTGCAGCGGCAGGCCGGTCGCGTTCGGGTCGGCGGTCAGGAACCGGCCCAGCGTCGGGCTGTACCACCGGTTGCGGACGTAATAGAGCCCCTCGGCGTCCGCTTCGAGGTGCTGCTTGTCGGCGGACA